>NZ_CP059139.1:2100000-2355000 GCF_014109765.1 Pseudomonas berkeleyensis | reverse complement strand
AATACCTGGGACGGCAGGCTCATCACCTCTTCAGAATCCTCGCCTTCCGGCGGCAGGGATAAGACAAAATCCGGGTTGGCCAGCGTGGCTGCCAGATCGAGGCAAACATGCCCCTGACCGAGTTGATGACTGGCCAGGGCGGCGCCGAGCAGCAGCAGGGGCGAAGCGTCCGGATCCAGCTCAGCGAACAACTGTGCCAGCGCACGATCCAACTCACGCAGCCAACCACGCGCGCTCCATATAGAAAGCAAGGCAAAGAGTTCAGCGCGATCACGTAGCGCCGGCGCAAGCGTCGTACTCATGCAGCGCCCTCCTCGGCTTCGCCCATGAACAGCGCGTCCAGTCGCTCGATCAGCTCGCGCGGCGGCCGCGCCAGGTAGACACCCTGCTGCGGCGCACGCAGGAACAGATAAAGCGCACCACCGACATGCTGGTCATAGTCGTAATCCGGCAGGCGCAAGCGCAGTTGCCGATGCAGCGCCAGCACGTAGAGCACGTATTGCAGGTCATAACGGTGGCTGGCGATGGCCGTTTCCATAGCCTCGCGGGTATAGGCGCTGCCGTCACTGCCGAGCCAGTTGGATTTGTAATCCGCCACGTAGTAACGCCCCTGATGTTCGAATACCAGATCGATGAAGCCTTTGAACATGCCATTGAGGGTGTCGGCACGCAGCGGCTGCCTCGCCATACCCGGCAATTCGTACTGCTGTACCCACTGATCCAGCAGCCTGACATCCACCCCGCGCGCTTCGAACCAGAACTCCAGCTCGGGCTGATATTGCGTCAGTTGCGCCAGCACGACGGTATCCGCGCCATCCAGTGCGAGCGGCTGGGTCAGCAGCGCCAGCAGCCAGTCATGTAGCGGATCAATCCAACTTTCCAGACCGCGACGCTGACAGCGCCTCGCCAGCGCCTCGCGCAACCTCGGTGAATCCTGCACCAGGGTCGCGAAGCCTTCCTGCGCCGCCATTTCCAGCAGACCGTGGAGGAAGGTGCCGGGGTTCGGCCCGCGCGGATAGCGATGTAGCCCCAGAGCAGATGCCGGCAGCGGCGCCAGGGCCAGCAACGGATCCTCATCGTCGATGGCGTTCTGCATCGCCGGGCTATCGGGCGCGGCGTCTTCATGGCGGCTGACCTGACTAGGCGCATCCTCGTCCAGACGCAGCGCACTATAAGAGGCGATCCACCAATGCTCGGCAGCGCGTCGTACTGGCGTACGCCAATGCGGCTCGAACTGCTCATCTTCGATCATGCGATAGCGCTGCTCGCTGGCGGGTGGCACCGGCGCAACGGTGCCTTCCAGCCCAGCGGCAAAGGGCGCGAGCCAGTTGGCGAGTTCGCCACTGGCGGCCAGCGATACGCCGCCACCGAGCAGATAGCCCAAGGCCGACTCATGCAGACGCGACTTCTTGCCGTTACCGATCTTCAGGTCTGCCACGCCCAACCAGCAGGCATGACGGGCACGGGTCAGCGCCACATAGAGCAGGCGCAAGTCTTCACCCAGACGCTCACACTCGGCGCGTTCCAGGCTGTCTTCATCGGCCTTGAGCACCAGTCGGCGGCGTTCGCCGTCATGGATCTGCAGCGGCTTCTTGTCATCCACCGGGCGGAATGCGCAGATGAATGGCAGGAACACCAAGGGGTATTCCAGGCCCTTGGATTTGTGGATGGTCACCACGCGCACCAGCGCCTCGTCACTCTCCAGACGCAGCACCTGCTCGTCGGCAGCCTGCCCCTCACCAGCCAGCAGTTCGCCCAGGTGACGAATCAGTGCCAGTTCACCATCGAGCTCGGCGGCGGCCTGCTGCAGCAATTCGGCAAGATGCAGCAGATTGGTCAGTACTCGCTCACCATCATCACGCCCCATCAGCCGTTGCGGCAGTTCGAAGTCCTGCAGCAACTGACGCAGCATCGGCAGCACGCCCTGGCGCTGCCAACGCTGACGGTAATCGCGGAACTGCATGACGCGGCGCTCCCAGGTGCGCTCGTCGAGGTTGAGCTGCTCCAGCTCGGTCAACGCCAGCCCCAGCGTCGCGCTGGCCAGCGCTGCACGCAGCGGGCGATCCTGATCCGGCTCAGCGCAGGCGCGCAGCCACAGCAGCAGGTCGCGTGCTTCCTGGGCGGCGAACACCGAATCCTTGTCGGAGAGGTAGACGCTACGCACGCCGCGGGCGGCCAGCTCGCCGCGAATGGCCTGCGCCTCATTGAAATCGCGCACCAGCACCGCGATGTCGCTGGGCCGCAAGGCACTGAGCGTGCCCTCCTTGCTAAAGCCAGCCTGCCCGCTCTGGCCTAGATCCAACAGACGCACGATCTCGCTGGCCGCACCGGCCGCCATGGCATCCAGATAGGCGCCTTTGGCAACCGGCTCGTCGCTCGCCAGTTGCCATACCGTCAGGGCTGGCTGCGCCTGGCCGCCGACACTCCAGACTTCGCGCCGACCTTGTGCGCCCACCTCGATAAAAGGCAGGTCGTCACGCAGCAGAAACGCCCCCTCGCCGCCGTCACGCTGTTCGGCACGCAGGAAAATGCCGTTGACGGCATCGACCATGGCCTGGCTGGAGCGGAAGTTCTTCTCCAGGTTGTAGTGCCGACCGAATGTGGCTCGGCGCGCACGCAGGTAGGTGTGGATGTCGGCGCCACGGAAGGAATAGATGGCCTGCTTGGGGTCACCGATCATGAACAGGCCGCAGTCGTCGCGATTGGCTTCGACCTCATAGAGCGTGTCGAAGATGCGGTACTGCAGCGGGTCGGTGTCCTGGAATTCGTCGATCAGCGCGACAGGGAACTGCCGCCGGATCACCTCGGCCAAGCGCGGGCCATTGCTGCCCTGCAGGGCAGCGTCCAGACGCATGAGCATGTCGTCGAAGCCCATTTCCGCGCGCTGGCGTTTCTCCCAGTCGAAGCGCTGGCGAACCCAGGCCGCCGCATGGCGCAAAGCCGCGTCAGCGGGGTCAGGCAGCGCATCAATCTGAGACTTGAGTAAAGCCATGGCAGCCAATGCCGGATGATCTGGCGGCTCGCCTTTCCAGGCTTCGGCCAAGCCGTTAGGGGTCAGACGCTCGAAGCCCTTGCCGAGATCCAGGCTCGCTCCATCACCCAACGCCCACTCTTTGAGTTTGACGAACCAACGCTTGTAGTCCGGCTGCTTGAGCTTACTGCCGTTGAAAGCTTTAGCGTCACGCGCCCCATCGAGCAAGAGTTCCAGCTCTTCAGCCCAGATCGGCCAAGGCTGTTTCAGCACGTGCAGTTGCCGATCACGCTCCTCCAGAACGAGATCAAGCAACTCACCAAAGCCTGCACCGAAGCCTCGCTCTCTTCACTGAGTAAAGGTCGTAGCTTCGTCCCCAGCCCGGCAGGTGTACCCCAGACACTTGCCACCCATTGCAACGCCGCATCCTGCAACGGATAGCAGTGCTGCCGCCAGTAGTCGCGCACCACCTCGGCCAACAGCTCGCGGTGGTCGGTCTCCAGGGTCTGGCTGAACAGGCTGCCGCTGTCGAAGGCATGCTCACGCAGCATGCGCTGGCACCAGCCGTGAATGGTGGACACGGCGGCCTCGTCCATCCACTGCGCCGCCAGTTCCAAACGGCGGGCGCACTCGTCCCACTGCGTTTGCGCGAAATCACCGCGCAGTTCACGCAGCAGATCATCGCCCTGGGCATCGCCCCGGAATACGGTCGCGGCCTCGACCAGGCGCGCGCGAATACGGTCGCGCAGTTCGCGCGTGGCCGCATCGGTAAAAGTCACCACCAGAATCTGTGGCGGCAGCAGCGCCTCGCGGAACGCGGCGTCGCCCCCATGCCCCAGGATCAGTCGAAGGTAGAGCGCGGAAATGGTGAAGGTCTTGCCCGTGCCGGCACTGGCCTCGATCAAACGGCTGCCGTGCAGGGGGAACGTCAGGGCCAATGGGCGCTGCTGGCTCATGCTGCGTCCTCCTCGAGCGCCTGGGGATGGCTGTCGAGCAGAGGCTGATAGAGCCTCTCGCTCCAGTGCTGGAACTCGATCATCGGCGCTGAGCGCAGCATAGTCGGGGAACTGCCTCGCCAGACTGGCGCTGCTCTGGACTTCACCGGTGAGGTTGTAGCCACCCTCGTAGACGCTGCGCGCCTTTTCCTCGTTGTTGTCCTGTAACCAGGCCAGCGAGGTTTTCAGCGCGACCGGCAACGGCGAGTGCATACCCCCATTCCATGCATCCAGCCAAGCCGTGAGCACGCGCCTGGCCTGCTCGGCTTGCAGAGGCTCGAAGGCCAGACTGCGATCCTCACCGACCAGCAAGGTGGTCAGCGTCACGCCGCAGGCCGCGGCGATGACGTGCAGTACATAGGGCCGCAGCAGGCGATGCCACTTCCAGCTCTTGTCCTTGTGCAGCGCGCCTGGCAGCAGTTCCAGGCGCGCCAAGCTGCCGTCGGCCTTCTGCCGCAGCCCGGCGAGCCAGCCGTCGAGCTGAACACCGGCTGCGGCGAAAGTCAGGCGCTGCGGGGATTCCAGCAGGGTCGGCCAGCACAGGCAAAGTCCCTGGTAACGCCGTAATTGTGCCGGCAGGGGCTCCAGCAAGGCGTTGCGATACTGCTCGCCGAAACCGGCCAGCGGCAGGACACCACTGCGTTGCAGACGATCAGCTGCCGCCCTCAGCGCATCATCGCTGTCGCCCTCGCCTGCGGTCGCCGCCTTGAGCAAGGTTTCCTGCAACTGGTAGCGCTGCAGACCGTCGAGGGCGAATGGCTCACTGTCGAGCTGCGCCTGCTCTTGTTCATCGAGAAACACCTTCAGGCGGCGGGTGAAGAAGCACTTCACCGGATCGCGCAGGAACAACTGCAACAGCTCAGGCGTGAGCTGTTGCCCCTCCTCCCAGATCGGCAAAGATGTAGCGCTCTTGCCAGCCGAGATGCGCCGGGCTGAACGGTTGCAGGGGATGCTCGGTGGTCAGGCCGTGCAGAAGGTCGCCGCCGCCAGCCAGTGTCCAGGCACTGGCAAGATGGTCGCGCAGCTGGCCAACCAACACGGAAGGCGGGCGCTCGCTGTTGTCGCGAATACTGCGCCCTACCCAGCTGATATAGAGACGATCACGCGCCGCCAGCAGTGCTTCGAGCAACAGATAGCGATCATCCTCGCGGCGTGAGCGGTCACCGGGGCGGTAATCGCCAGCCATCAGATCGAAATCCAGCGGGGCCTGGCTGCGAGGGTAATCGCCATCGTTCATGCCCAGCAGGCAGACCTGACGGAACGGGATCGCGCGCATCGGCATCAGGGTGCAGAAATTCACCGCGCCAGCGAGAAAACGCTGGCTCAGCCGCCCCTGATCGAGCCCGCCGAGCCAGGCTTCACGCACCACCGGCAGGGTCAGCGCTTCGTCCAGCGTCGCGGCCTCGCACAGCTCCAGCCAGGCATCCAGCGCATCGAGCAACTGAGTCGTGAGCACGTCTTCGCGGTCGTTTTGCGGCAGGAAGAAATCGTTGAGCACGCTGCGCAAGCGTTCGCCCCACTGACCCGGTGTGGCCGGCTCGCGCAGTTGCTGTAGATGCCGGTCGAGGGTTTCCAGCAGGCGCGTCACCGGGCCGATCAACGCAGCATCGAGTCCACCGATCTCGTCATAGGGCTCGATACCAGCAAAGGCGTCGGCCGAGCCCACTGCGTAGCCCAGCAGCATACGCCGCAGGCCGAAGCGCCAGGTGTTCTGCTCCAGGTTCTCGCCGAGGCCAAGCGATTGCCGCTGGCTCGCATCCAGGCCCCAGCGCACACCGGCACCCTCCAGCCAGCGACGCAGGGTGGGCAACTGATCCTCGGTGATGGCGAAACGTTGACGCAGCGCCGCTACATCCAGCAGATCAAGAATCTCACTGACGCTGAAGCGGCTTTCCGGCAGGCGCAGCAGGTGCTCCAGCGCGATGATCATCGGTTCCTTGCCGCGCAGCCCCTGGTCGGCAAGGGTGAAGGGAATGAAACGCGGGTCGTCGCTGGAGAACTGGCCGAATACGGCCTGGATATGCGGCGCATAGGCATTGACGTCCGGCACCATAACGATCACGTCGCGCGGCCGCAGCGTGGCGTCCTCGCTGAAGCTGGCCAGCAGTTGATCGTGCAACACCTCCACCTCGCGCTGAGCGCTGTGAGCGATATGAAAACGCAGCGAATGATCACGCGCAGGGTCGACAGCAGGCCAGGTGCTGCGCGTTTCCGCCAGCGGACGCAGGTCAAGGATGTCGTTCTGCAGTTGGCCGAGCAGGCTATTCTCGCTGGCCGGACTGAACAGGTCGATGCGCTCGAACTGTTCGCGGTAGCGCTGCGGCTCGTCGTACTGATCCAGCAGGTTGATGTAGTCACGACCCTGCTTGCCCCAGGCAGCGAGCAGCGGCTGCCCATGCTGGTGCATGTCCTCCTCCTCGAACAAGCCGATCTGGGCGCCTGGTCTGCCCTTGCGCTGCTGACGGCGGTATTCGTGGCGCAGCAGATCCTTGTCTTCGACGATATCGCCCCAGTGATGCTGACAGGGGTTGTGCACGTAGAGCATGACCTGGCTGAAGCGCGCCATGGCCGCCAGCGCCTCCAGTACCTGGGCTGGCAATGAGGAAATACCGAAGACAGTGATGCGCCGAGGCAGTCCCGGCGGCGCTGCATCCAGTTCGCCCATACGGGCAACGAAGCGCGGATGCACGCCAGCGCGGCTCTCGGCCAGGTGCTGCTCGCCAACGTCCGCCAGCAAGGCGCGCCACAGCGCGGGTTGCCAACGGGAATCGCCCTCCAGCAGCCGCTCGCCGCCGCGCGAGGTACGCAAGCGATCATGCCCGGCAGCCCAGTCCGCCAACCAGTCGGCGCGATAGACCTGGTATTGGTCGAACAGATCGGCCAGACGCTCGGCCAGTTGGTGGCGCTTGCGCAAATCCTGGTCATCGGCGAGGAAGCGGCGTAACGGAGCGAACGCCTCCTCGGCCAACAGATCCGGCAACACAGCCGCATCAGGCGCCAGGTCAGCGGCGCCCTTGTCCAACGGCGACTGCTGCGGGATCGCGTCCTTGCCCAGCACGTTGCGGTACGCCTGCCAGAGAAAGCGCGCTGGCAGGTCGACATCCAACGCCGCAGCGATGCCACAGCCATCACGCTCGGCCAGCGCCAGCTTGAGCCATTGGGCGATGCCATTGCTCTGTACCAGCAGCACCTCGTTCTCCAGCGGCCGCAGCGGATAGCGCCGCATCCACTGCACCGCCAGCGCACGCAGCTCTTCGAGGTGGTTGCCGTGAATAACGATAAGGCCGGGGGACAGCTCCGGGCGGGCGGGCATCGACTGACTCCTGTCGAAAATCGAAGCGCAAGTTTGCCAGCATTTGGCGACAAGGTGCGTCATCCATCGCAGCCTCGCAGCGCTCTCGCATCAGACCAAGCCACGCCCGACATTGGCGCGCAGTTCTATCCGCGCAAGCGCAGCCTGTCGAAACGGGTCAGCGTCGTCGACTGGCTGGCCGAGCGTTTCGCCGAAACATGATCAACGTTGCTCCGGCAAACGCCCGGTCGCTCAGGGCTCGCTGAACGAACGGTTCATACCGTCGGTGAGCGGGCCGGCGATATAGTTGAACAACGAGCGCTCGCCAGTGAGGATGGCGACACTCACAGGTACGCCGGGCAGCAAGGGATAACGCGCGCCAGAATGCTCGAAGGCGTCCTGCGCCGGGCGGATACGTACGCGGAAATACGGGATACGCTGCTCGTCAAGCACCGAGTCCGGGCTGATATCGACCACTTCACCATCGATAGGCTGAAAGCCGCGGGCGATCGACGATACCAGCTGGATACGAGCCTGCTGCCCAGGGGTGACCATACCGATGTCACCGACCGGCAGGCGCGTCTCGATCATCAGCGGTTCGTCCGCCGGCACCAGGGTCATCAGGGTACCGCCGGGCTGAATCACCCCGCCCTCGGTGACCACCTGCAGGGTCATGACCACGCCTTCGATGGGCGAACGCACGACCTGGCGCTCACGGCTGTCGGAGAACTTCGTCAGCCGCTCCTGCAGCTCGGTGATCTGCCGGCGCACTTCGGCCAGCTCCTTCTGCAATTCCTCGTGGCCGCCCGAATCCAGGCTGGTGAGGGCTGCCTGCTCCTGCTTCAGACCTGCGTATACGCGGCCCAGTGACGCCTCGGTTTCCTGCAGGGTGCCACGCAATTGCTGTTCGTCCTTGAGCAGTTCCAGGTGTTCGTAGCGGTTGGCCAACCCCTCGGCCATCAACTTCTGGCTGATGGCGATCTGCTCGCGCAGCAGCTTGAGCTTGGAACTGACGTGGCCGATGCGCGCCTTGAGTTCCTTTTCCTCAGCGCGACGTTGCTGGATTTTCTGCTGCTGCTCCTCGGAGCGGCTGTCCAGACGGCTCTTCTGGGCGATGAACAGGTCACGGTTGACCTTGACCTGCTCGGGGAAGTATCGCGCCAGCTCTTCGGGCACGATCATGTCGTCGGCACCGGCCAGTTGCGCTTCCAGACGCAGGGAGCGGATACGCAACGCAGCCAGCAGCGCCTCGGTCTCGCGCCCTTCGGACATCATGGCGACACGTTCGATTTCCGCCAGCGGCTCGCCAGCTGCCACACGCTGTCCTTCACGCACCAGGATACGGCGCACGATACCGCCCTCCAGGTGCTGAACCAGCTTGGTCTGCCCCAACGAAGTCACCTCACCGGTGGAGTGGCTGGCGATGTCCAGCGGGAAGAACAGCGACCACAGCAGCATGGCACCGAGCATCAGCGCCAGCAGGCGGATGGTCAGGCGGCTGCCCAGCAGTTCGTCGCCAGGCAATGCCGGGTCGGTCTTGCCGGGCAGGAAGAAACCGGCCACGCGACTCAGCAATGGATGGTTCTCGAAGACGCCCAATATCCGGTCAGCGATGCGACCAAGGCGGCTAGGTGCGTCATTCATGGGCATGCCTTGCTCAGCCATGCTGGACTCCTTCGCGTGCAGGTTTGCCATCTCGCAGCACGCGCGGTACCGGCTTGTGGTTGAGGTCGATGACCGTATCGGCAGCACCGAGGATGAACGATTCATTGCTCATCATCACCAGCGTACGCCCCTCGCGTACCAGGCGGCTGAGCAGCGCCGCGATGGCCTTGCATCCTTCGGCATCGACGCCCTCGGTAGGGTCGTCCAGTACCACCAGTTGCCCACCACCGAGCACCGCGCGTACCAGCGCCAGGCGCCGACGGATACCCAGCGGAATACTGCCGCCACCGTTGCGCACCACCAGGCCCAATCCTTCCGCACCACCTTCGACGAAGGCGCCCACCGCCAGCTCCCGGCACAACTCCAGTACCTTGGCATCAGCGGTTTCCGGCGCCAGCACACAGAGGTTCTCACGCAGGGTGCCATCGAAGAACTGCGGTTCCTGTGGCAGGTAGGCGACTTGACGACGCCACCATTGCGGATCGGCCTGGCGCAGATCCATGCCATCGACCAACAGATGACCACGGCTGGGCTCCAGCAGCCCCACCAGCAGGCGCGCCAGGGTCGTCTTGCCGCTGCCATTGGCACCGGTGAAAACCAGCACCTTGCCGGCCTCCAACGAATAATCGAAATGCTCCAACACCGGCACGGCCTGCTTCGGGTAACCGAAAGCCATGTCCTCGAAACGCAGGCTGCCGCGGGTCTGACCCAGGCGCACGCCCTCGGCACGCTCACGCGGAATAGCGCACAACTGCCGCGCCAGCTCCAGTGCGCGCTGACCACGGCCGATCTGCTCGCCCAGGCCGAGCGCGCGGGTCAGCGCCGCCAAGGCTCGACTGGCGAGAATGTTGCAGCCGATCAACGAACCGATGTCGAGGTTACCAGCCAGCACCTCGCGCGCGCCCAGCCCCATGATCACCATGCTGAGGATCAGGGTGCCGGCGTAGCTGGCGTTCTGCATGGTGTTCTGCAGACGATTGAGTTGAGCGCGCTGCTCGGCCTGATCGTCGGCGCAGGCCCGCCACTTTTCCTTCAGCGCATCGGCTGCGGAAAAAGCCCGCACCATTTCGCCGCCAGCAGTGAGGTTGTGCTGGTAACCGGCCATTTGCATGGCGATGCGACTCTGCGCCTCCATCGGTTCACGCAGGCGGCGCTGGGCCAACAGCGACACCAGCGTGACACCGGCCATCACCAGCAAAGCCATGCAGGCCAGGAACGGGCTGAGCATGCCCAGCACCACGACGAAGACGAAAGCGAACGGCGTGTCCAGCAGGGTCACCAGGTTGGGCGCACCGAAGCATTGCTGCACGGTGCTCTGCCCGGAAAGGATTTCCCGCCGCGCCGTATGCGGCAACTGCTCGACCAGGGCGTACTGGCCACGCACGGCGCCTTCGAACAGCGTCTCACCCAACTCCGTATCGGCCCGTGCGCACAACCACTGCGCCACGCGCAGACGCGCATTGCGTAGCAGCACCTCGAAGCCCACCGCCATGACGGCGCCGAGGGTCAGGGTCACCAGGGTCGCGTCGACACCCAGTGCCAGGTACCGGTTGAGAACATGGATGCTGTACAACGAGCTGGCCAGACCGAGCAGATTGATCAACAGCGAGGACAGCCACAGCTCCAGGCGCAGCCTGGGTTGCAGGGCGATTCGGCGGAAAAACTCGTTCATCGTGACACTCGGAAAGGCCCCCTGCGCGTCGCCGCGCAGGGGAACGGGTTACACCGTGTAAGGCTGGATGATGTCCTGCGGCAGGCTGTGCGCGTCGGGCTGGTTGGCCAGCTCGGCGAGCGCCACCAGGCCGCTGCCATCGGTACCGCTGGACGTGTCGGCATCGTAATACAAACGCGTGACGTCGCCATTGGAGATCAGGAAGAAAGCCGCACCACTGTGCTGCCCGTTGCCCGTGATCGCCGCCTCCAGCTCGTCCAGGTGGCCGTTGCTACCAGTGCCGAACTGGAACTGCCCTGGCGCGAAGCTGACCCGGTAGACGTCGGCATTACCCTGCCCGGCCAGTTGCGCCAGGGTCTGCATGATGTCGCCGGTGAAGGCTTGCGAGACCGAGGTCAGGCCATTCAGGCCACCGAAGGCCGTCGGGTCGAAGGTCAGGTGATCGACGCCGGCCTGGAAGTCCAGGATCGCATCCATGCCATCGGCTGGCGAGGTGTAGTGGAAGCGATCCGCCCCCGCGCCGCCGATCAACACATCGGCCCCCGTGCCACCGACCAACAGGTCATCGCCATCACCACCATTGAGCACGTCGCTGCCGGCACCGCCGAACAACCGGTCATTGCCACCCAGGCCAGACAGGTTGTCGGCGCCTGACGTCCCGGTGAGTAGGTCATCCCCCGCCCCTGCCTGGTCGTCATTGCGCAGTACCACGTCCTTGCTGATCAGCACGTACGGACTGTTGGCCGTGGCACGCAGGACGATGGACATCTGCTCGTCTGCCTCCACGGCACGATCACCACTGATCTGGAAGCTGAAGCTGGCCGTGGTACTGCCAGCGGCGAAGGTGACGCTGCCCGAAGGCAAGGTGCCACCGAAGTCGTCGGCATCCACGCCCTGCCCTGCACCCGGCGTGACGCTCCAGTAGAAGGTCTCGGCACTGGACGTCGGGTTGCGGGTCACCTGGTAGGTCACCGTCTGCAGGCCGCTGTCGCCTTCCACCAGGCTATCCGGGCCGCTGATGGCCAGGCCCAGGTCGTCGTCGCGAATGGTACCGCCAAGGGTGGTGGCACCGCCGGCGATGGCCGGGTGAGTGAAGGTCAGGTCGAACGACTCGTCGCCCTCACGCAGCGAATCACCACGGATCGGCAGATTGAAGATCATCTCCGACACGCCAGCAGCCAGAGTGATGGTGCCGGCCAGCGGGATGGTGAAGTCGTTGGCATCCACCGCCCCGACGATGCTGTAGTGAATGGTCAGTGCAACATCGTCCGGCCCCGCGCGCAGAATGCGGTAGGTCAGCGGCGTGGTGGTGCCAGGAGCACCTTCCAGTCGGCTGTTGTCCAGCGCCAGCACGGTCAGCGCGACATCGTCGCTCTGGATGGTGGCTCGTGCGCTGCCCTGCAGCGGGTTGACGCTGCTGCCACCACCGCTGCTGGACAGTTGCACGGTGAACTGTTCATCGGACTCGCCGAGGTCATCGCCGTTGACGGCGATCTCCAGCACCTTGCTGGTCTCACCGGCGGCGAAATGCAGGGTACCGGTAGGCAGCACGCCACCCACGAAATCGGCGCCGTCCGCCGGAGCCGCGCCACTGCCGGCCACCGACCAGTCGATGCTGGCCGCTGACGAGGTGTCGCCACTGCGGGTGACGGTGAAGCGGAACACCGTGGTGGCGCCGCCATTGCCCTCGGCCAGCACGCTATCGACCACACGAATGGCGAACTGATTGTCGTCGTTGAGGATGGTGCCGCTGGCACGGTCGTTGATCAGGTCGATGCCCTGCGGGTCGCTGAGCACCACCTCGAAGCCCTGATCCGGGCCGAGCACGTCGTCACCCTGCACGCGGATGACGATGTCCTTGTAGGTTTCGCCATCGGCGAATACCAGCGAGCCGGACGGCAGCACACCACCGACGAAGCTGCCGGCGTTGGCCGGATAGGTACCGTTGCCGCGCAGCGACCAGTCGACGCTGACGCTGCCGGTGCTGTCACCGACCCGCTCCACGCGGTAGACGAACTCGATCACCTCGCCCGTGTCGCCTTCGCGCTGGCTGTCGCTGCCCAGGGCAGCGATGCTAAGGCCACGGTCATCATTGAGGATGGTGACGCTGGCCTCGCCAGTGAGGATGGTGGCGCCTTCGGCGTCACTGAGCACCACGGAGAAGGTCTCGTCCTGCTCACCGAGTGTGTCGGCGTCCACCCAGACGGTGATGGTCTTGCTGGTTTCACCGACACCGAAAGCGACCACACCACTGACGTAGATACCACCGAAGTCCTCGGCATTGACCGGGTTGGCGCCCGACGGCACCACCTCCCAGAGCACGCTGGCCGGGCCGGACAGATCGCCACCGCGGGTAACGGTGAAGGTCACCGGAGTCTGCAGGCCATCGCTGCCCTCCACCACCGTGGCGGCATCGGCGCTGATCCACAGCACCGGGTCGTCGTTGAGTACCACGGCGCTGACCGGGCCGGTGGTGATGGTGGAACCGTAGCTGGGATTCTCCAGTTGCACGGCGAAGCTCTCGTCTTCCTCGCCCAGCTCGTCACCGCGCACGGCGACGGTGAAGGTTTTGCTGGTCTCGCCGTCAGCGAAGTGTACGGTGCCGGTCAATGCGGCGAACTCGGCGTCACTCAGCGGGTGCGGGCCGATACCGGCCGCGCGCCAGTCGACGCTGGCAGTGCCCACGGCGCTGCCGGTACGGTCGATGCGGAAGGTGAACAGGGTCAAGCCGCTGTCGCCTTCGACCAGCTCGCGGGTCACCACGCTCAGGGCCAGGCTATCGTCGTCGTTGACGAGGGTGCCGACCTGATCGTTGCCGACGATATCGGCGTTACCGGTCGGGTTGGACAGGTGCAGGGTGAACTGCTCGTCGCCCTCGTCGAAACCGTCGCCAAGGACATCGATGTAGATGTCCTTGTGGGTTTCACCCGCGGCGAACACCACGGAGCCGGACGGCAGCACGCCACCAGGGAAGTCAGCTGCGGTGGCCGAACCGGCCTGCACCTGCCAGTCGACCGAGGTTTCACCGCTGGTATCGCCACTGCGGGTAACGGTGAAGTGCAGGCGCCCCGGCGTGCCGTTATCGCCTTCGTGAACCTGCGCGACGACACTGGCCAGGGTCAGGTCGATGTCGTCGTTGCGGATCACCCCAGCGGCACTGCCGGCACCTGCATCGATGGTGCTGCCAGGGCCTGGCTGATACAGCTCGACACTGAAGTGTTCGTCGATTTCGACGTCGCGGTCGCTGCGTACCGGGATAGTCAGCACCATCTCGCTCTGCCCGTCGGCGAAGGTCAGCGTGCCGCTGGAGGCGAAGAAATCACTGACATCGGTATCGCCATGGTTGATGCGCCAGTTGACCGTAGACGTACCTTCGGTACTACCGGTACGGGTCACGGTAAAGGTCAGCGAGGTGCCCTCGGCGGCATCGGCAGCGCGCGGGGCGATGGCGAACACGTCGTCATCGTTGCGGATCACCGCGTCCACCTGCTGATTGGCGAAGCTGTGGCTGAGGCTGTCGCTCGGTGCCTGCAAGCTGACGGTGAAGCCTTCGTCCGGCTCCAACTGATTGTCACCGGCGACCCAGACGGTAATGGTCTGGCTCATCTGACCTTCGGCGAAGGTCAGCTCACCGAACGGCAGTTGGCCGCCGAAGAAATCGTCCGCTGAAGCCGGATTGGCACCGCTGCCAGCCACGCTCCAGGCCAGGGTCGTGGCCAGGCCGCTGCCAGTACGGGTAACCAGGAACTGGTAGCCCGTGGCGCCACTGTCGCCCTCGACCGGCGTGGTGGTGACACCGATATCCCAGTGCACGTCATCGCTGACGATGGTACCGGTGGCACTGCCGACCTTGATGTCGGAGCCAGCCGATGCATTGCCGAGCACCACCTGGAAGGTTTCGTCCGGCTCGACCGCGCGATCACCGATGACGGTGATGCTGATGGTCTGGCTGCCGGCCTCGCCCGAAGCGAAGTTCAACGTGCCGCTGGGCAGCACGCCACCGAGGAAGTCGGCGGCATCGGCCAACCCCTGCAGGCTCCAGTCCACACTGGTGGCCAGATCGAGGTTGCCGCTGCGGCTGACGGTGAAGGTGTAGACGGTCTGCAGGCCGTCATGACCTTCGACGTGACGCGCGTCAGTGGCCACGATAGTCAGCGACACGTCGTCGTTGACGATGGTGGCATCAGCCGTGGCCTGGGTGAACACCACGCCATCGGAGCTGCTGAGACTGAGGCGGAAGTCCTCGTTGGCCTCGCCGCTGTAGTCGCCACGCACTGGCACGCGAATGGTCAGTTGCTCCTGACCGGCCGCGAAGGTGACGCTACCGCTGGTCTGCAGGAAGTCATCGGCCGAGGCAGGATTGGCGCCGATACCAGCCACGCTCCAGTTGATGGTTTCGCTACCGGACAGCTTGCCGCTTCGGGTGAGCACGAAATCGAACCAGGTGGTCTGGCCATCATCGCCTTCGGCCTGGGCGGCCGGTGCGGTCACGTCGATCACCACGTCATCGGCGATGATCAGGCCGTCTGCGCTGGCCTGGTCAATCACCAGGCCGCTGGCCGGGTTGCTCAGCACCACGCTGAAACCTTCGTCGTGTTCCGCCAGGACATCGCCGCGCACGTTGATGGTCAGGGTGACGCTGGCCTGGCCGGCCGGCAGTACCAGCGAGCCGGACGGCAATGAGCCAAATTCGAAGTCAGCGCCATCGACCGGATGTGCACCATGCCCAATCACCGCCCAATCGACGGTCTTCGGCTGATCTAGCGCACCGGTGCGGGTGATGGTGAAGGTGAATGCGGTTGTGCCGCTGTTGCCCTCGGCCTTGCTGGCATCGGTGGCGGCGATGCTGATGCTGGCATCGTCGTTGACGATGGTGCTGCTGGCGCTGCCGGTCTGGATCTGCGCACCGACCGGGTTGCCCAGCACGATCTGGAAGGTTTCGTCGCCCTCCACCAGGGTATCGCCGTTGACCAGCACGGTGATGGTCTTGCTCGACTCGCCATCGGCGAACGTCAGGCTGCCGCTCGGCAGGCCGCTGTTGTCGCCCAACTGATCGGCCGTGGCGAAATCGGCCACGCCAGCCAGCATCGACCCCAGGCGCCAGTTGACGCTGGCACTGCCGCTTGTATCGCCACTGCGCTGTACGGTGAAGGTAAAGGCCGTAGTGCCGCTATGCCCTTCGGCCAGTTCACTCTGATCAGCCACGATGTTGAAGGCCGCATCGTCGTTGAGGATGGTGCCCTCGGCAGCGGCCTGGGTGATGGTATCACCCGTAGTGCCCGCGCCCAGGGTGATCTGCACGCTGTAGGTTTCGTCGGCCTCGGCCACGGCGTCCTGGTTGGACTGCACGCTGATGGTCTTGGTCAGTTCGCCCGGCGCAAAGGTCACCGAGCCCGACAGCGGCCCGCTGAGATCGGCGTTGTTGGCCGTGCCGTTGAACAGCACCTGCCAGTTGATGGTCTGGTTCTGCTCGGTGCTGTGGCTGCGGGTGATAACGAAGGTCTGCGCCTGGCCTTCGTTACTCGCACCCTGCAACGGGGCGATGGAGAAGCTCGCGTCGTCATTGCGGATGGTGCCTTCGGCCGTGGTGCGGATCTGGTCACTGATGTCGCTGCTGAAGTTGCTCAGAGCGATGCGGAACTTCTCCACCTGTTCAGGAGTGACATCGCCGACAACGGTCACGGTGATCTGCGCCGTGGTCTGGTTGGCGGCGAAGTTCACCACGCCGCTGGTGGCACCGGTGAAGTCGGCGGCGTTGGTGGTGTCGTGCAGCAGCGACCAGTTCATGCTGGAAGTGCCGCTGATGACGCCCGAACGGGTGACGGTGAAGGTCAGGGTCTGGTTGGCATCGGTCTCGGTGATCGAGGCATCGGCAATGCTGATGCCGGTGTCATCGTTGACGATGGTCAGATCAGGGCTGTTCTGCCCGGTGACCGGGCGATTGACGATACCGGCGCTGTTGAGGGTCTCCTCGTAGAACACCACGCGGAAGCCTTCGTTGTTCTCGACCTGGCCATCACCGCGCACGACGATGTTGATGTTGCCGGTCATCACACCATTGGCAAAGCTCAGGGTGCCGCTGGGCAATACACCACCGGAGAAATCCGCAGCATCGGCCGGGTTCGCTCCCACACCCTCGACACGCCATTTCACCGACCCAACGCCGGTATAGCCGGTGCGGTTGACCGTCAACGAATAGGTGGTGGTCTGGCCGGCATCCGCCTCGCTCTGGCTGGCGTTGGTCGGCGTGGCGGTGTAGCGCGTATCGCTTTCCAACAGCGTGCCGGTGACGTTCATATTGGTGGCACTACTGGCGCTCCAGCCATCGATGCCAAAACGCACGGTGGCACCGGTGGTGTCGGCCGGCGCATTGAGACGCAGGGTGAAATTCTCGGTGTTCTCGATGATGCCGTCGGCCTTGAGCAGGTCGAGCAGCGAGACGTTGTAGCTGGACATCCCGGCAGGCAGGGTGAAGGTGCCGCTCAGGCTGACGAAGTCGGCGTTGGTGGTGCTGCCGTTGGTCAGGGTGTAACCGATGGTCAGCGCGTTATCCATGCGCCCGCTGCGCACGATGGTGAAGTTCAGCGGCTGCCCCTCGTAACCACTGGCGACCGGATCGGCGTTGCCAAAAGAACCGACCCACAGACGGATATCGTCGTTCTTCAGCGTCGTGCTGGCACTGCTCTGCGCCGGGTCAATGCCGGTCGGGCCGTACTCGTCACGGTATTGCGAGCTGATGAACGGATGGTTGTAGGCCTCGTTCGGCGAGATCAGCGAGAAGTTCAGCAGGGTGTCCGGCTCGATCACGGTGTCACCCGGGAAGGTTACCGTGACCTGCTTGCTGGTCTCACCCGCAGCAAAATTCACCACACCATAGGTGGTGCTGGAGCTTGCCGACGTCACCGCTGTGGCATTGCCACCATAGGCGCTGACCTGCGCCCCGCCATTGCCGCCCCAGTTGATGTTGTCGCCGACGATCTGCCAGGCCACGCTGCTGGCGTAGTCCACACTGCCACCGGGCTGTGCGGTACGGGTGATGGTGAAGGTGACACTGGTGGTGCCTGAATTGCCTTCGAACACCTCGCTGGTGCTGCTGGTCACGGCAAGCAGTGCCGCCGGCTCGTCGTTCAGCACCCAGCCATCCTGGTTGTAACCGAGCGACGGCGTCTCGATGTCGCCATCGAGGTTCTGCGGGTTGCTCAGCACCATCTTCACTTCTTCGCGCCAGGTCTCGGTCAGCGTGTCGTTGACGGTGTAGAGGGTGACGGTCTTGGTCAGCTCGCCATCGAGGAAGGTGAAGCTGCCGCTCAGCGTGCGCGTGGCCGCGTTCCAGGACAGGCCGGGGTTGTTGGCCAGGATCGCGTCCATGTCGAGGTCGGCCGGGTCGAGCTTGTACCAGTCGTTGCGTACGTTGTTGGATTCGTTACTCGTCTCCGAACCGCCCAGGACGATCTGCCAATCCACAGAATCACTACCGCGCTGGTCGCCGGCGCGGGTGATGGTGAAGACCAGCTCGTCACCCTCGCTGACACGCTCGCTGCTGACATCGAAGCGGGTGTCGTCGTTCTGTAGCACCACATGGTTGTTGACGTAGCCCGGGTTGGCAGTCGAACCGGATTGGATACTGCTGCCGGGGCTGGCCTGAGTGAGATAGAGACGGAAGGCTTCATCGTATTCACCAACATCGTCCACACGTGTACGAATGGTGACATAGCCGACCGATTGCCCATCGACGAACTCCAGACGCCCGGAGAGCGCTTCACCTGGCGCGAAGTCATTGGCATCCATCGACACGTAATTGCCGACACTGGTCTGCACCGCCCAGTCGACCCATGCCGGGCCAGCGGTGGAAATGGTGCGATAGACGGCGAAGGTGTGCTCGATATAGCCATCGGCCGCACTGCCGCCATCGGCAACAGTGTCGCCTTCGAAACGATTGCGCCCGGTGGTAGGCGTGTCCTGGATGTAGAACTCGGCTTCGTCGCGCTGGATCTCACCGAACAAGTAGACACCGGTCTCGCTCTTGTTGGTCGTCTGCTGCGTGGCACTGATGATGCCCTGGTTACCGCTCTGCGGTGCATACAACTCGTCGATGCCCCCGGTATTGCTGAACAGTACCTTGAACCACTCATTGTTCTCGACGACATCGTCACCGCGCACGGTGAAGGTTATGGTCTTACTGGTCTGGCCGACCTCGAAACGCACGTTGCCCGACGGCAGTGTGCCGCCGAAGTCGGTGCCATCCGCGATACCCTCCCAGCTCCAGCCGCCGTTGAGGCTCACCTGCTCGCCGCTGACCGCCCAGTTCAGTGTAGAAACCTTGCTGGTGTCGCCGCTGCGGGTCAGGTTGATGGTGTAGGTGGTGCTTTCCCCCTCGATCTTCTCGGCCTGACGGGCCTGTACCCACTCGATGGTGACCCGGGTATCGTCGTTGGCGATGGTGCTCTGCACGCTGCCATTGCTGCCGATCGAGGTGCCACCGCTGGGGTTGCTCAGCACCAGGTTGAAACGCTCGTTACCCTCGATGCTGCCGACCCCGGTATCGCCATAGGCGTAGACGCGGAAGGTCTGGGTGGTCTCGTTCGCAGCGAATGTCACGGTGCCGGTGGGATTGAGGTTCACCGAGCCATTGGTGAAGTCGGCGGAGGTGGTATCGATATGCTGCACGGCCCAGTTAACCGTGCTGGTCTGGTTCAGGTTGCCAGTACGGGTGACGGTATACTCGAAGAACGCGCCCTGACCATGGCCCGCGTCTCCCTCATTGACCACCAGAGTACCGGTGATGCTCACCTCGGCATCGTCGTTGCGCACCACGCCATCGGCACTGGCCGTGGCGATCTCGTTACCCGGCGAGGCGTTCTCCAGCAGCACCCGCAGCGTTTCGTTGCTTTCGAGCTGGCTGTCGCCGGCCACGCGCAGGGTGATGGTCTTGCTGGTTTCACCCGCGGCGAAGGTCACGGTGCCATAAGGGATGCCATCGACATCACGCAGCACACCGGCGGCCTGGCTGCTGAAGAAGTCAGCGCCGTTCACCGAGTTGGCGACGCTGGGATCGACACGCCAGTCGACCGTACTGACCTGGTTGGTATAGCCAGCGCGGGTCACGGTAAAGGTGAACTCGACGTAGCCGCTGTTGCCTTCGCCCTTGTCGGCGGACAATGGGCTGATGCTCAGCGAGGCGTCGTCGTTGGTCAGGGTGGTGGTGGCGCTAGCGGTGCCGATGCTGGCGTTGGCCGAGGGGTTGGAGAGCGTCACGGTGACGGCCTCGTCATCCTCGACATTGGAGTCGCCGCGCACGCGGATCACCACGGTGGCAGTGCTCTGGCCATCGGCGAAGCTGAGTGTTCCGCTAGAGGCCTGACCAACACCGAGATCGCTGGCGTTCAAGCCACCGGACAATGTCCAGGTCATGTCGCGGGCGCCGTTCAGAGAACCGCTGCGGGTCACGGTAAATACGACATCGCGCTCGCCGCTATTGCCTTCGGCCTGGGTGGCAGCATTGGCGGCGATGCTGAAGCTGGCGTCGTCATTGACGATCTGCGTGCTGGCCGTGCCCTCGCCCGCTTCGATGGTGCCGCCCGTTGGGTTGAACAGCGATACCTGCAGCGACTCATTGCTCTCCACGGTGTTGTCGCCACGCACGCGGATGGTGATGGTCTGGCTGGTCTGGCCGGCTGCGAAGCTGACCGTACCACTGGGCAGCCCGGCGTTGTTGTCAAGGGTATCCTGGCTACCCTGGAAATCGGTTGCATTGATGCCCGTGGCCGGATCCAGGCGCCACTGCACGGAGCCTGTGCCAGTGGTCACGCCGCTACGCGTGACGGTGAAGGTGAATTCGGTGACATCCCCTGTGGCGCCTTCGTTCTGTGCAGCCGGCGCGCTGATGCTGAAGTTGGTGTCATCGTTGGTGACCAGCGTGCTGTCGCTGGGCTTGATCAGGATGCCGGCGCTGGGGTTGCTCAGCGTCAGGGTGAAGGCCTCGTCCGCCTCTACGCGGGTGTCGCCACGCAGAACGAAGCTGACGGTACGCTCGGACTGGCCGGGGGCGAACGTCAGGCTACCGGCCGGTAGACCACCGATGGTGTCGGCTGCGTCGCCGCCGTTGCTGCCAGTGACCTGATAGTCGACCGTGGCGCTGCCGGTGAGGTCGCCACTGCGCACGATGGTGTAGATCACCGTCTTGCTGCCGCTGTTGCCCTCGCTGATGCTGGCCTGCTCGGCGTTCACCGAGAAGCCCTGATCGTCGTTGCGAATCACCCCATCGGCCGTGCCATCGACCACCGCCTGCGGCGTGCCGTCTTCCAGGCGGGCGTTGTTCAGAGTGACGGTGAAGGTTTCATCGGCCTCCACCTGCAGGTCGCCGTTGACCTGGATGGTCAGCGTCTTGCTCGCTTCGCCAGCGGCGAAGCTCAGGGTACCGCTGCTGGCAGCGAAATCCGCGGCATTGGCGATACCGGACAGCGACCAGTCCACCAGGGCAGCCGAGCCCAGGTCGCCGGCACGGGTCACGGTGAAGGTGAACGCGGTGGTGCCGCTATTGCCTTCGGCCTTGTCGGCGGCCAGAGGGGTGATGGAGAAGCCCATGTCATCGTTGTCGATACGAGTCTCGGCGCTGGCCACCGTCAGCTCGGTGTTGCCATCGCGGGCCTGCAACTCGACGCTGAAGCTTTCATCCAGCTCGATATGGCCATCGCCGGCCACACGCACGGTGATCTGCACACTGGTCTGGCCTTCGGCAAAGGCCACGGTGCCGGACGGCAAGCCGGCGTTAGCGCCGAGTGCGTCCTGGCCCACGACGAAATCAGCCAGGCTGGCGGCATCGACGCCCTGCCCGACCGCCACTTTCCAGTCGACGCTGGTGGCGCGCAGGTCGCCACTGCGCGTCACGGTGAAGGTAAAACTGCGCTCCTGGCCGGCATCGCCTTCGGCCGCGCTGGCCTGGTCAGCGTCGATTGACAGCGCCAGGTCATCGTTGCGCACCAGGGTGCTGGCGGTGTCGGTGAGCAGTTGGGTCTGGCCATAGGCCGGGTTCGAGACCGGGTTACCCAAGGTCAGGGTGAGGGTTTCGTCGCTTTCCAGCACGGCATCACCGGCCAGGGTCAGCTCGATCACCTTGCTGGTTTCGCCGGCAGCGAATTCCACAAGACCATTGAGCGCAGTACCGAGGACGAAATCATCGGCCTGCAAGCCGCTGGCAGTCCAGGTCACGCTGACCGGGCCGGACAGGTCACCGCTGCGGGTCACGGTAAAGCGCAGCACCTGGGTTTCGCCCGCCGCGCCTTCATCCACCGCGGCTTGCTCGGCCTGGATACTGATGCCGACGTCATCGGAAACGATGCTGCCCTGGGCCTCGCCGACCAGGATGTCGGCATGACCACTGGCGTTGCCGAGGGTCACGGTGAAGGACTCGTCACCCTCCACATCGCGGTCGCCACGCACAGATATCTGGATGACCTTGCTGGTCTCGCCCGGGCCGAAGGTGACGGTACCGGACGGCAGCACACCGCCGACGAAGTCCGCGGCATCGACCTCGCCAGACAGACTCCAGTCGACGCTGGTGGTGCCCGTGGTGACACCGGAGCGGGTCACTGTGAATTCATGAATGACGCTGCCACTGTCGCCCTCAACCAGGCCACTGCGGGTGGTGGCGATGGCCAGGCCGGTGTCATCGTTGGTGATGGTCGCCGTGGCCGAGGCATTGCCCAGGCTGGCGCCGGTGGACGGGTCGTAGAGTTCGACACGCAGACCTTCGCTGGCTTCCAGACGATAGTCGCCCGCCACCTGCAAGGTGATGGTCTGGCTGGTCTGGCCGCTGGTGAAGTTGAGTGTGCCGGACGGCAGCACGCCGCCGACGAAATCGGCGCCATCGACCGGGTTACCGCCCTCGCCGACCACGCGCCAGGCCACGCTGCCGGTACCGTTCAGGTAGCCGGTGCGGTTGACCAGAAAATTCAGTTGCGCCACCTGGCCGTCGCCGCCTTCGGCGACGCTGGCGGTCTGCGCCTGAATGGCGAACTGCTGGTCGTCATTGAGCAGCATGCCGTTGACGCTGCCATTGCCAACGGTAGCGCCCGGGTTCGGGGTGCCGAGACTGAGCACGAAACTCTCGTCAGCTTCCAGCTGCGAGTCGGTAGCGATGTGCAGAACGATCTCCATGCGATCGACGCCCGCAGTGAACACCAAGGTGCCGCTGGGCAACACACCACCGACGAAATCGCTGCCATCCACGCCATTGATGGCGCCAGGAGCAAGGCTCCAGGTGATGGTGTCGCTGCCGGTCAGGTCGCCGCTGCGTTCGACCACGTAGCGCAGCTCATGACTGCCGCCGCTGCCTTCCAGGCTGTCAGCCTGGGACAGCAGGTTGAACACCACGTCGTCGTTGCGGATCAGGCCATTGGCTGATCCGACGGAAATTTCCGCGCCGGGGCTGGGGTTGCTCAGCACCACCTGGAAGGTTTCGTCCAGCTCGACCAGATTGTCCGGCGACAGCGGCAGCGTCACCACCAGGCTCTGTACGCCGCGACCGAATTCGAGGGTACCGCTGAAAGCCGTACCGGCGAGGAAGTCGGCGGCATTGGCGGAGTTGGCATCGCTGCCGAACACCAGACGCCAGTCGACGCTGACACTCTGGGTCAGGTCGCCCTGACGCTGCACGGTGAAGTTCAGCGAACGCGGCGTGTCGCTATTGCCCTCGGCTGCGACCAGGCCACTGCCATCAAGGCTCAGGCGCGCGTCATCGTTGATCAGACTGCCGTTGGCGCGATCCTGAATGATGGTCATGCCCGGCGTGGTACTGCTGATCACCACCTGCAGCCCTTCAGTGGGCTCATAGTGGCTGTCCGGGGTCGCGCTGAAACGAATCACCGCACTGCTTTGGCCGGGGGCGAACTCGACAGTGCCGGACGGCCAGGTGCCGCCGAAGTCGGCCGCGTCCACCGGGTTGTTGCCGAAGCCCTGCACGTGCCACTGCACGGTGCCGGACAGCGACAGCTCGCCGGTACGAGTCACCACGAACTCCAGCGGCGTGGTGCTGGTGGTGCCTTCGCGCACGTTGGCATTGCGCGCGACGATGGAGACGGCCTGGTCATCCGAATCGATGCTGGCCAGCGCGGCACCGACATCGATCTGGCTGTTGGCATCCTGCGCCTGCAGCGACACGGTGTAGCTCTCGGTGCCCTCGATCTGGGTATCACCGTTGAGGCGCACGTAGATGACCTTGCTGCTTTCACCCGCGGCAAACTGCACGGTGCCGCTCATGGGTTGGTCGACGGCAAAATCGTTGATGTCAGTCGGCAGCTCGCCATAGCCGGCGATCTGGTAGCCGATCTGCCCGGCACTGCTGATGTTACCCGTGCGGGTGACGATGAATGCCTGCACCCCGCCTACGCCATTACCCTCGACGGTGGATGGCGTGACGGCCTCGATGCTGTACACCGATTCGTCGGTGCGGATGGTGCCGTAGGCTTCGCCGTTGATGATCTGCACACCGGCCGGCGGGTTGTGCAGAACGATGCCGAAGGTCTCGTCCATTTCCGCCAGGTTGTCGCCTTTGACCCACACGGTGACCAACTTCTGCGTCTCGTTGGGCGCGAAGGTGACACCACCGCTGGGCATGCCATCGGCCAGGTTGAGCAGGTTCTGCCCGGCGACAAAGTCGTTAGCGTCGGCGGCATGGGTACCCACACGGACGAAGCGCCAATCGATGCTGAGGCTCTGATCCAGCAGCTCGGAACGAGTCACCATGAAGGTGATCGCGGTCTGCTGACCCTGACCACCTTCCATCACGTCCATGGTCACGCCACGCAGGCTGACGCCGGTGTCATCGTTGAGGATCACGGTACTGGCACTACCGCCAGAGACACGCAGGTTGCTCTGCTCGCTCTGCAGGCTGACGGTCAGGGTCTTGTCGTCCTCGACCTCACGGTCGCCGCGCACGGTAAGCACGATGTCGCGACTGGTCTCGCCGGCGGCGAAATGCAGGAAGCCGCCGTCGATGCCTTCGATCAGGTCTTCGGCATCGACGCCGCTGACCGACCAGCGCACCGAACCACTGCTCAGCGAATCGGTACGGGTGACGGTGAAGCTGATGGTCGTGGTGGTGCCGGTGTCGCCTTCGACGACCTGCGACTGGTTGGCGCGAATCGACACCAGGCCGTCATCGTTGAGCACCGTGGTGGTGGCGTCAGCGGTGACGATGGTCAGGTTGCTGCTGGGATTGCTCAGGCTGACCTGCAGCACCTCATTGGGCTCGACCACGCGGTCGCCAAGCAACGGGATGCTGATGGTCTTGCTCACCTCGCCAATGCCGAAGGTCAGGGTGCCGGAAGGCAGTGGGCCGCCGATGTCCGCTTCGTCCAGGCCGCTGGCAGCCCAATCGATGGTTGCCTCGGCGCGACCGTTGCTGCGCGTGACCACGAAGGTCAGTAACTGCTGCTCGCCCTCATCACCCTCCAACACCTGCAGACGCGTGGCCTGGATGCTGACGGTGGCGTCGTTGTCGAGAATCTGTACCGAAGCGCTGGACTGGCCAAGCTGGCTGCCGGCACTCGGGCTGCTCAAGGACACCACGGCCGTGCGGTCGCCCTGCGCCAGATAGTCGCCCGGCACCTCGATACGAATCTGCTGTTCGGTCTGGCCGTCGGCGAAAACCAGCGCGCCACTGGGCAGCGAGCCGCCGAACAGGGCAGGATCGAGACCGCTGAGTGTCCACTGCACCTGAGCAGCACCCGTTGCGGAGGTGCGGCTCACGGTAAATACCAGCACCATGGTGTCGCCGCTATCCCCCTCGACCACATCACCAGCACCTCGGACGGAAAGAACCGAGGTCGGCTGGCTGCTACCAGTCGGCGGCGTAGCCTCGTTGCCTGAGGTGTCCGGCGGCAAGCCGCGGTCAGTGCCAGCAGACAGACTGCTGCCGATGCCGCTGTCGTCACGGAAGTTGGGGAACACACCGAGACCGCCCCCTGCCACCCCGCCAGTGCCCTGCGATGCGCCGCCTGGGCCAATACCCGTGGTAACGCCACCGAGCAGACCAGGGCCGAAGCCGTCGAGGTTGAGCATGGCCAGTTCCGGCGGCACACCCGGGGGCAACACGCCGCTACCGCTGAGGTCACCGGTCAGTTGCGTACGCTCGGGTTGCGTCGCCACATCGCTTCGATCGATGTCCTGACCCAGCAGGCCGGTGATTTCAGGACGATGAGTACTGTCGAACGGGGCTGGAGCCGAAATCGACGGAGCCGGTTCCGCCATGGGCGTGAGCACATCGAGGGGCGCGCTCGTGCTTCCTTCATCGAGCCTCTGAACCTCGATATCAGCATTCGCCAACCAGCTCTGTACCCAGGAAAACGCTTCGACCGCTTCCGGCTGCGACTGCGTAGCGCGGGCCTGCTCGGCAATGGACTGACGCAGGCTTTCGGCCAACTGCACGGGAATACCGGCGCTGCGGAGCATCTGACTCATGACGGTCAGAGCCTGCTCGAGCGAGTCGATCCCGTCGGGTGCACGCCCGTTCAGGAAATCCGTGACCACCTGTACGGCACGCACCAGGGTATCGATCTGTGCACTCGTCAATTCAGCCATTGAGGCTACTCCTGCTATTTACAGCCTGTCTTTTGGAAGCGCGAACGCACCTGGAACAGGTGCGTGCGTGTCGATGCGATTGCGATGACTCAAGACTCAATTGCTACTGGGCTGACCCACTGCCAGAGACGCGACAGGCAGCGCCCGATCCGCCGGAACGATGATCCCCGGCTGACGGAAAATCCCCGGACTCAACTGACCGGTTGCACGCAGTAGACGATAGGCAGCGATGATCTCGTCGATACCGGCAGCGGTAGCGTCGCTCTGGGCATTGATCAGGCCGACTTCACCGTTGAGGATGTCGAGCAGCGAGCGACGCCCCATTTCACGTTCCTTGCGAGCCAGCTCGAGGAAGCTCTCGGCAATGCGCACCTGATTACGCAGGTGATCAGCGCGCTCACGCGAGGTTTCCCAGGAAACCCAGGCATTGCGGGCCTCTTCCATGGCTTGGATACGCACGTAGTCGGCCTTTTCCTGGGCACTGGCAACAGCCTGGTCGGCAGCACGGGTGACATAGTTGGCGCGCATACCGAGGTCGAACTGCCAATCGAAATTGACCATGGCCTTGGTGTCGTTGCGGAATCCCGGCGTGTCGTCGTAGTCCTCGTAGTGCTCCTGGCTCAGCCGGAAGGACAAGCGTGGCATGAGTTCCTTGCTGCGTGCGGCGTCACGCTCGGCAAGGGTGACCTCGGCGCGTTTGATGGCCGCGAGCAGATCAGGGTTCTGCTGACGCACGCTCTCGACGATGGCTGCCTCCGAGGCAGGCAGACGATCGCTCGGAATAGCCAGTGCCTCCAGGGTGTCCGGAGCAATCGCGGATTCGCCGAAGATAACCCGATAACGGTTCAGGGATTCGCGCATGCGGCTATCAGCCATGACTCGGCGCGCCTCGGCGCCAGCCAGTTGCGACTTCGCCTGCAGCACGTCGGTCGCATAGCCTCGGCCGGCCTCCATGCGCGCGTTCTCCAGCGAGGTCTGCTGCTTGATGTTCTGCTCGGACTGGCGAGCGTAGGACTGGGTACGCTCGGCCTGGATGACCTGAAGCTGAGCTTCGATGGCCGCCAGGATGAGGTTCTGCACCTGCAGTTCGCGCTCGGCCTCTTCCTTGACCAGCACCACTTTGGCTGCCTGGACGCGCGACGACGTGGCACCGAAGTCGGTAATCAGCTGATTGAGCCCTACGCTGGCATCGACCGGGTCGTAATGCCCGTCGGTGCCTTGTTCACGGTGGGTGTTTCTGCGCCCTGCTCCCGCATTCACGGTCAGCTTCGGGTAATAGGCGGCCTTTTCGACGTTGACCTGCTCGCGGGCGGTCTCGACATCGGCGTCAACCATCCGCACCAGTTGGTGTTCGCGCAGGATACGGTCGAGATTGGCGGCAAAACCCTGATCGGCCGAAGCATTCGCGGAGCAGAGCAGTACGCAGGCCGCGAGCAGTTCTCGCCGGGCCTGGAAGGCAGGTTTGATTCTTGAAAGCATGGGGCACACCCGTCATGGTCATCGACATGCCGGGAGTCGCACCGGCACACCCATACTAGCGTTGTGCCATTCCATGAAACTGACAAAACCTGACATTTTTCAGGTGTTTTTCACTGACGCCTTTCGAGAGCCGAGCAGGCTTGGCTAGACTTTCACAAAAGCGCCCTCTGCAAAAGGGGCCGGCGAACCTGCACCTGGTATATATTTTCCTTTGCCCGACTGCCCATGATTGACCTAATCCTGCTAGAAGACGAACCCGTTCTTGCCCAGGAACTGGCCGAATTTCTCGAAGACTCCGGTTATCGCGTGACCGCTGTCGAAAGCCTTGCCGCTTTCACCGAAGCCTTCGACGAACACCGCCATCACCTGGCGGTGATAGACCTGGGCCTTCCGGATGGCGATGGCCTGGATCTGATTCGCCAGCTGCGCGGCAGCGGCAGTACGCTCGGTATCGTCGCATTCACCGCACGCGGCACCCCCGACAACCGCGTCACCGGCTTTCGTCAGGGCGTCGACCATTACCTGTCCAAGGGCTGCGACCTGGACGAGCTGGCCGCCGTGCTCGATGCCTTGCGCCGCCGGCTCGGCCTGCAACGCGAATCTTCACCCTGGCAGTTGGACATGGGCCCACGAGAACTCAAGGCTCCCAACCGACAGGGGCTGCGGCTTTCCCACCAGGACTCACTGGTATTGCATTGCCTGATGCGTAACGCCGGCAACACCGTTTCACGCCGGGAAATCATCAATGCGCTCGACGAAGACTATCTGGCCTACGATCAACGTCGCCTGGATACGCAAATCCTTCGTCTGCGGCGCAACGTGGAGCAGGCCACGGGGCTCGAACTGCCTCTGAAGACGCTGCGCAACAGCGGCTACTGCTTCTACGAAGCTACGCAGATCCGCGTCTAGGCTCTGTCCGCTCATGCTGGTACGCCAGCAGGCTGCCGGTAAACAGGTAGCCCTTGTTGCGCAAAGCCCGGATCGGCGCCTCACGCCCGGCGAAGGTCGCGATCTTGCGTCGCAGTCGACTGACGATGGCCTCCAGGCGCCGCTCGTCATAGGTCATGTAATTGACCCCAAGCCCCTCGGCCAGCGACTGCCGGCTGGCCGTCTGATCCGGCGCACGCTGCAGGCACTGCAGCACCAGGTATTCGTTGCGACTCAGCTCCATGAAGCGGCCATCTGGCAAGCCGAGCATCTGCCGCTGCGAGTCGATGACCCAGCAATCACCCGCAGGCGCGACCTGCATGCGCAGGCGCCGGGCCAGGGCGTCGATGACCGAAACGAGCTCGACCTCTACCAGAGGCTTGACCAGACAATAATCGGCGCCATGTGCATACCCTTGCAGACGCAGGTTCATCTGCTCGGGCTCACAGGCCAGAATAAATCCGACGCCAGGCCAAAGACGATGCATACGCGCAGCCAGATCCAGCTCAACGCCCGCTTGTCCGTCCAGTTCGAGCAGCACGATATGGGGCGCGAGCAGCGCGACGTCGATTTCCGACAGCTTCTCGACGGTGCTGAACTGCAGGCATGACACATGCTCGTGCAAACGCGGACAGCTGCTCAGAAGCCTGCCGGCCACCGATTCCACCACCAGCAACCGTAACTGCGACGACTCAAGCACAGCTGCGTTTTCAGAATGTGAAGCTCGTTTCACCTATACGCTCTCATCAGCAACCGAGGATCGTTGCTGCACCCCGGGCAAAGTCCCGCCATGATACCCCTTGCGCAGCCATAACCAACCGAGCAAATCGGAGTGCTCCATCAATAGAGCACTGCTGCCAGTTAGAATTCCAATTTCATCAGGTCTGGCAGAACCCGCCCCATGATCCAACTCCCCCGTTATCTGCTGTTGATGTGCCTGATGTGCTCATGGCCCGCCCTGGCCAGCACGCTGACGCTCCAGACCCAGGCGACCAATACCAACGGCTATCTGGAGCGGCTCACTGACCCGACCGGGACACTGGATGCCGCGAGCGCACTGGCATCCAGCGACTGGATCGCGCTGCCTGGCCCCCTGAACGCCGGTTTCACCTATGACGTCATCTGGTTGAAATTGCAGGTACAGGCTGAGCGAGACGCGCCAGAGGCCTGGATGCTGACACTGAGCAATGCACTGCTCGACGAGGTGACGCTTTATGACCTCAACCAGAATGGCGCGACCCACGAGCTGCAAAGTGGCGAGACTCTGGCTCGAACGTTGTGGCCAGTGAACTACCGCACGGCTTCCTTCCCCATCAGCCTCGAAAATGGCCAGCCTCATACCCTGCTGCTACGCCTGAAGAGCAAGAACGCGATGTCCGTCAGCGCACGCCTGATGCCCGAACCGCAGTTCCACCAACAGGCGCGCAACGAATACCTCGGCCTCGGCCTGTACTTTGGTATCTACCTGGCGCTGATCGTGTTCCACAGCGTGTTCTGGCGCATGACGGATGCCCCGGAAAGCGGCTGGTATCTGATCTATGTCTCGTGCTGCTTTCTGATAGAGAGTTTCAGCACCGGGCTGATTCAGCAGGCTACAGGCCTGCCGGTAGCCTGGAGCGACCGCATGCTGGGCTGCATCATGGCTGCCAGCCTGCCGATTGGTTTCATCTTTGCCCAACGCCAGCTGCAGGTTCGCGAATTTGTCGGCGTGCGGCGCACTCTCACGGGCATCTGCCTGCTCATCAGCGTACTGGCGGCCACCGCCATCCTGTTCGGTCATTATCAGATCGGCGCGCCACTGACCCAGGTGCTCTCGTTACTGAACATCGTACTGCTCATCAGCACAGCGCTGTGGCTGCTGCTCAAAGGGCAAAAATCCGCACGCGTATTCCTGCTGGTATTCGGCATCTACTACGCGGGCGTCATCATCAGTTTCATGCGTAACCTGGGCGTGATTCCCACCACCTTCGTGACCGACAATGCCGTGGCCATCGGCACCTTGCTGCACATGGCGCTGATGAGCATGCGCATCATCCATCACTACCGCACGCTCGAAGAGGAAAAACGTCGCGCCCAACTCGACTTCAAACTGCTGCTGCAGGAACACAACAGCAACCTCGAACAGCAGATCGTCGAACGCACCCAGGAACTACGCGAAGAAATCAGCCGGCGCACGCTGCTGGAGGGCGAGCTCCGCGAAACCCTGCATCAGGAACAACGAACGCGAGAAGAACAACGCGACTTCGTGGCCATGGTCTCGCACGAGTTCCGCACCCCGCTGGCCATCATCTCGACGTCGGCTCAGCAGATTTCCCGCAATCTGTCCGCGGCGCCTGAGCGTAACGAGAAACGCTGTCAGAACATCCGAGAGGCCTCGGCGCGCCTGCTAACCCTCGTCGACCACTACCTGAGCCATGATCGTATGGAAGGCACCACTGCCATTCAGTGCGATACGGATCACGCCCTGCAATCACTGATGGAAAGAAGTACCGCGGATATTCCTGACGGTCGGGTCGTCATTCGCAACCACAGCGCTCAGACCGCGATCCGCTGCGATGACAGCCTGATCAAGATCGCCCTGCGTAACCTTCTCGCCAATGCCGATCGCCACGCGCCAGCCGGCAGCGCCATCGAACTGCGCCTGAGTGACCGACCAGGTTTTCTCGACATTCAGATCAGCAACGAAGGCCCCGCGATTCCGGAAGACCAGTCCAGACTGTTGTTCCAGAAATACTTCCGTGGCAGCCAGGCACAGCACAGCCCCGGTGCGGGTCTGGGACTGCACCTGGCAAAGCGGATCCTCGAACTGCATGGCGGCGATATCTGCCTGGAAAGCCGCGGAGAAGAAACGCCCATCTGCTTCCGCCTGAGCCTGCCTCTTGGCACCACCGCTGTTTCAGCGCTGTGAAGACCACTATGCAAGCGTTACTCCTAACCGGGGATTGCAGCCAGGCCAAACGATTCTTTCGACAATGACGTAGAAGCCTTCGCGACAACCGCTGGAGAGCCTTGTGCGCAGCGAGAAGTGAACGCCCTGCCGGCAGTCACCCACGCGCCCTTGACGCCAGGTTCAACGATGACCAGGCTTTCATGCAGGGCTATTTGTATCGGGGACGTTCGAACACGCTGTAGCGTCCCCTATTGCCTCGACGCTTTTTACTTGAGTACCCCCAGTAGCTTCCATAGACGCCGGGACTCGGCGTCAGCGCTGATCAACTCGTCCAGCAGCTCACCAAGAGGCTGGTTACCCCACTCCACGGCCCGACGAATGACGTAGGGGACGGGACTGTGCGGCTCGGTTCTGGCCAGGTAGTCGGCGATCTGTGCCAGTTGCCGGCGTAGCCGGCGCAACTCTGCACTCTCGCCGCGCTGCTTGCTATTGCCCAGAAAGGCATCATCACCTTGCTGTTCGAACTGGCGCTTCCATTTGCCCAACAGGCTTTCAGCGATGCCCAGCGTCTTGGCTACATGACGAAGCGGCGTGCCGGCAAGCATTTGGTCTACTGCCTCGCGTTTGAAAGATTCGGGAAAACATCGGCTGGTCTGGGTCATGAACACTCCTTGCGGCGGACATTATCCACCTTAAGTCAGCGTCCACTCTGCCCGGGACAGACCATGCGGCACGGCCCCCTCCACAAAAAACACTCTGAACCATGCCCCTACAGGGCAATCCCTTTTTAGGAACAGTCGGATCGAGGCCGCTCCCCGTGAGCAGCCGTCCATCAACGACCCAAGAGGGATCTGCCGTGACCACCGCAACGCCACACGCCTACCCCAACATTCTCAGTCCCCTGCACGCCACCCTGCTGTGCGGCCAGGTGCCGCTGTTTCTCGGCGCCCTGATCGCCGACATCGCCTACTACCGCAGCTACCAGATCCAGTGGAGCAACTTCGCCTCCTGGCTGATCGCCGGCGCACTGGTGTTCGCCGGCCTGGCGCTGCTGTTCGCCCTCGTCGGACTGTTCCGAAATCGCGGCAACCCGCGCCCGCTTACCTACTTCCTGCTGCTTCTGGTCACCTGGGTACTGGGTTTCATCAATGCACTGGAACACGCCAAGGACGCCTGGGCCGCCATGCCCATGGGTCTGGCCCTGTCGGTGATCGTCACCCTGCTGGCCTGCGCCGCCACATGGGTCGGCCTCGCCCAGCCACGCACAGGAGATGCCCGATGAAAACCGCCATCGCACTGACCGCCCTGCCCCTGATCCTGTTGCTGACCGCCTGCGGCGAAGAGCCCGGCAGCAACCAGCAGTTCTACGGCGCCCAGCCGGACTTGCCCGAGCCCGAACGCGGCATCCTGCCAAGCATGACCATCGCCGAGCCGACGCCCTGGGGCGATCAGCGACCCACCGTGCCCGAAGGGTTCAGCGTCAGCGCCATCGCCACCGACCTGAAGATTCCCCGGCAAACCCTGGTGCTGCCCAACGGCGATATCCTCGTCGCCGAAGGCCGTGGCGGCAACGCGGCCAAGCTCAAGCCCAAGGACGTGATCGCTGGCGTGATCAAGGCACGAGGCAACACCACGGTGGCAAGCGGCAACCGCCTGACCCTGCTGCGCGATGCCGATGGCGACGGCACCTACGAGCTGCAGACGGTGTTCGCCGAAAACCTCAATGCGCCCTACGGCCTGGCCCTGTACGAAGGCAACCTGTACGTGGCCAACCAGGACGAACTGGTGCGCTTCGACTACGAAGAAGGCCAGACCGAAGCCAGCGGCCCGCCGAGCAAGGTCGCCGACCTGCCCTCGGCGATCAACCATCACTGGACCAAGGCACTGACCATCAGCGAAGACGGCCGCTACCTGTACGTTGGCATCGGCTCCAACAGCAACATCACCGAGCGTGGCATGGAGGCTGAAGTCGACCGCGCCCTGGTCTGGCAGGTGGACGCCGAAACCGGCGCCTACAAACCCTACGCCACCGGCCTGCGCAACCCCACCGCACTGGCCATCCAACCCGGTACCGGCACCTTGTGGGCAGTGGTCAACGAGCGCGACGAACTGGGCGAGAATCTGGTGCCCGACTACCTCACCTCGGTGCAGGAAGACGGCTTCTACGGCTGGCCCTACAGCTACTTCGGCCAACACGTCGACCCACGGGTGAAACCGCAGAATCCGGACAAGGTCGCCAGCGCCATCGCCCCGGACTACGCCCTCGGCGCCCACGTCGCCGCCCTGGGCCTGGACTTCTCCAGCGAGGTGATGGGTGAGCAGTATGCCGATGGCGTATTCGTCGGCGAGCACGGCAGCTGGAACCGCAAGAATCCGGTGGGCTACAAGGTGATCTTCGTGCCGTTCGAAAACGGCCGCCCTTCAGGCGACCCCATCGACTTCGTCACCGGCTTTCGCGATGAAGACGGCAAAACCCGAGGCCGTCCGGTGGGCGTGACGGTCGATCCGAGCGGCGCACTGATCGTGGCCGATGATCTGGCGAATACGGTTTGGCGGGTAGTGCGGGAAGATAGCGAGTGATCTTGTGAAGCTACATGGCTCCTACGCTCTGCGTAGGAGTAGGCTGGCAACGCCAGCTGACTCGGGCGCACAACTGCTTGTAAGTCAACGCAGAGAGTCGAGGGCTGCGTTCCCACGTAGAGCGTGTTAACGATCAAATCGCTGCAGCCAACAGGTATCTATGCGGACAAAGTGGCTGATAAAAGAAGCCAATTGCCATCACGCACGTCCATAGATAGTATATCCAGAGACACAAGCCTTAACACAACTAACGCCAGGGACTGCCATGTTAGAAAAACTGTCTATTAAAAATTTCAAAGCCTTTTCAGCTTGGCAAGAGATAAATCTGGCACCAATAACATTAATCTACGGACCAAACTCCTCCGGCAAAAGTTCAATCATTCACTCCATAATGCTATTAAAGCAATCTCTTACGAGGCCCAACCTTCAAGGAGGTCTCGTATCAAATGGAGAATTTGTCGATCTCGGTGATTTCTCATCAATGGTTCACGGCCATGACTTAAACAGGGACATATCTTTCCGACTAACATACAAGCCAACAAAGAAGCAATCATATTCTGACTTCGGTCTAGATGTATTCGGAAAATCTACAGTCCGAGAATACGAGCTAAATTATAAGTATTACCTAATAAACGACTCACCCAAGAATAAATCCAGCGAACTTGAGAAAAAAAGAGGGTTCTCGTACCTCAACACGATGAGCACAATCGTGAGGGCTGGAGAAAAAAAGGAGATACTATTTTCAACTTCTGTAATTTCAGAGTTAGAAACTATAACTGAATTAAGTGAACCTCGCCGACTCGGCCTGAACTTTGAGAAGAAAAGTACACCCGAAAAAGTCTCACCAGAAAGCGAGCAAAGTCTCAACAAGAAAAAATCTGCACAACTAGTTGCAGCCGCCAAGAAATTTAAATTCCTCGATAAAGATGCCTGGGAATCGACTTATACTTACTTAAGCAATCATCGAAGCAAACGTCACGAATTCAGCAAAAATGATATATCGAAGCTCCTTGATGGCTTGAAATTCAAAAGCGACATCAACTATGCGACGCCCTCTACCGCAGAGTTCGAGAGCCGAATGCACAAAGACTTCGACTTCAACAGCTTAATACAGCTAAACATGGCGTTCTCCAGCCTAGCAAGAGACCTCAAAGAGAAATTTTCATCCATTAGTTACCTAGGGCCGCTAAGAAGTCACCCCAGCCGTTTTTACGCCCCAAAAACCGACCAAAATGACTCTGTGGGAAAGCAGGGAGAGAATGTAGCAAAGTTCATTTATGAGCGCCCCGAAATAACTGAAGATATAAATCAGTGGTTCTCAATGTTTGAGGTTCCATACAAACTTTCATCAGATGGAATCGGAAATGATGTTTCTGGCCCAGTAATATGCCTTCAATTGATGGACAACAGAACAGGTGTAATGGTAGGCCCCTCAGATGTTGGCTTCGGTATAGGACAAATGCTTCCGATCATCGTGGAGGGACTCGTAAGGGATGATAGCGTAATATGTGTAGAACAACCTGAAATTCACTTGCATCCTCGTCTCCAAGCACATTTGGCTAATTTTTTCGTCAAAACATGCAAATCGAATCAATGGATTGTAGAGACTCACAGCGAGTCGTTGATGATACGACTACAACGCCTAATCGCTGCAGGTAAACTATTGCCTAGAGACGTTTCAATTATTTACGTCGAGCCAACCGAAGAGGGTGGCCAAATAATACCTATACGCTTAGACAAAGAAGGGGACTTTATTGACTCCTGGCCGGAGGGTTTTTTTGAAGAACGACTAAGAGAAAAAATGGGGCTTTCAACGAATCTGGAAATCGATCAATGATTACAAATTTCTCACTGGACGAGGACTTCTTCACCTCCGCAGGCCTAAACAACGAAAACCTTAGTGCCATACACGATTTCATCACAAGAAGCTGGATAGATCACGGAGTACTGATCCTCCCCAAAAATGGACGAAGAGATCTTTTAAACCTAATAGAAAAACTACCTCTAAAATATAAGCAGCGATGGTTAACCGCTGCAGAGTATGGAAAAAGCTCCGAACTAAATACAAGCTGGTGGAATTTTTCCAGCTTTGAAAACTTTGCAGATTCTTGCAGCCTCAGCAAACAGTTTAAAACAGCCTTTTCAAATGATGAGACATGTTTCGTACTTAGCGGAGGAGTTGATTGTAAAGCCCATTGCTCTCAGACTGGTTTTGAAATGCTTGGTGCTGGCCTATGTAGTGAATCAATAAATTTTCAAAACTCTCTAAATCTATCTCGATCAGACATATTTGGCCACACTTCTGCAGAGCATGTTTGGGTCGACCGCTTCGAGCCTCTTGCCAAATTTTCAAAAAAAATAACAATCATAGACAGATATTTCTTCCAAAACACGTGGGAATCAGCTCAAAGAAAAGATAAAGAAAGTAGCATGAAAAATTTTTTCACATTCCTTTCCAAAATGGGGAAAAAATATCATGTAAAAATCATTTCCTATGGCGACATAAAAAACAGCGAATTCCACACCGGCATTTATGATTTTTTTTACAAATCAATCATTAAATCCCCCGCACTCTATCAAGCCCTAGAGAGCTGGGAATTAATATCAGCTCAAGAATCTTTCTTCCAAGGTGAATCTCATGACAGACTAATGGGATTTGACCGTCACATATGCCAAGTAGGCAATGGAATGAGGATATTTGGTCTACCACCATTTCCTCGCTCCACTTTTACCGCAAGATATGACCACAATAGTGAAATCCCACAAAGAGAGACTGCGCTCAGAAAAAAACTTTTATGGAGAGAGTGCTCAGATTAAAAAATCTAAGCCACAATTTTTTATTGCCCTCAGGAAAACTTTAAGTCTGTGCCCACTCGCACGACCCCACTATCGATGGCTAGGTGCACCAGCTCCGCCTGCGAGCTGATCTGCAGCTTGTTCTTCACCAGGGTCTGGTAGTTGGACAGAGTCTTGGCGCTGATGCACAGCTTCTCGGCGATCTGCCGGGGAGGCAGGCCGCGGGCAAGCATCACGAAGATTTCAAACTCACGCTGGGTCAGTTCACGCAGGCGCGGGTCAAGGCCATCGCCACTGGCGGGGTTGCAGGCCAGTTGAGTAGCCAGTTGCTGTTCGATATAGGCGTGGCCGGCGGCGGTGCGTTTGACCGCTTCCACCAGTACTTCCGGTGATGAATTCTTGGTCAGGTAGCCGATGGCGCCAGCATCCAATGCCTGGCGCACCAGGGGCAGTTCGTCGTGCATGCTGAAGAACAGCACGCGCAGTTGCGGCAGGCGCTGGCGCAGGCGGCGGGTGGTTTCCAGACCGCTGATGCCGGGCAAGCCGATATCCATGATCACCAGGTTGGGAATTTCTTCCTGCACGCGCAGCAAGGCCTGCTCGCCATCGCAGGCCTCACGCAGTTGCACTTCCGGCAACAAGGCGCGCAGCAGGCTGGCGTAGCCCTGACGCACCACAGCGTGATCGTCCACCAGTAGAACCTTCATCGCATCGCCTCCAGAGGAATGTTCAGGCACAGCGCCCAGCCCGCTTGCGGGCGACTGTGCAGGCGCAGTTCGCCACCGAGGCTACGGCTGCGTTCGCGCATCGAGCGCAGGCCGATGCCGGGGCGCAGCGGCAAAGCCGTGCCACGGCCGTTATCGCGCACCAACAGGCGCAAACCCTGGCCACGGCTCTGCAGGCGAATGCGTACTTCACTGGCATCTGCATGACGGGCGACGTTGGTCAGCGCCTCCTGTACCAGGCGATAGAGGTGGGCCTTGCTCGCCAGCGGCAGGCTCGGCAGTTGTTCACCCAGTTGCAGGCGGCAGCGAATGCCTTGCGCCTGTTGCCAGTCGGCGGCCAGTTGCTGCAGCGCCGGGCCAAGCTCCAGGCGCTCCAGCACCACCGGGTAGAGGTCGCGGATCAGGCTGCGAAAGCCCTGCTGCAGGCGCTCGCAGTTGTCATCAAGCAGGCGCGCGGTGTCCTGCACCTGTTGCGGCCGGTCGGCGATCACCTTGAGCAGGCAGGCCTGGGCGCGAATACCGCTGAGGTACTGGCCCAGATCGTCATGCAGGGCCTGGCCGAGGCGCGTGCGCTCACGCTCCTGCAGCTCCAGTAGCGACTGGGTCAGCTCGGCGTTGTCCGCCTGCACCTGTTGCAGGGTGATGGCCATGTCGTTGAAGTGCGCTGCAAGATGCTTGGCCTCGGACAGGCCGTGGTCATGCAGGCGCGTATCGAAGTGGCCGGCACCGACTTCGCGCAGGCCGGTAAGCAGCTCGTCCAACACACGCCGAGCACGGCGCACGGCAAAGCGGATGGTGAGCAGGCTGAGGATCAGAGCAAAGGCGCTGAGCAGCAGCAATTGCAGCAGCGAGTCGTAGATTTCCTCGATCTCGTCGTAGGGATCGAGGGCGATGCGCAGCTCGCGGCCATCGTCCAGCGGCCAGGCATCGGCCACCAGTAATGCCGAGCCCAGCAAGCGTTCGGCGATCCAGTGCTCGATGGCACTCTCGGTTTGCTGCTTGGGCTCTTCACCCGGGCGCAGCCAGCTCACGCGAATATGCCGCAGGTTCTCGGTCAGCTCCGGGCGCAGGCTGCCAGGGTTGCTGCGCGCCACTTCACCGAGGTATTCGACCACGGCTTCAGCAGCCAGCAGCTCGCGCTGCACATCGTGGCTGGCCTGGCGCAACAGCAGCACCAGCCCAGCCAGAGTCACCAGCACGAACAGCAGGCTGACGCCGAGGTTGATACGGCCGAGGGTGGTCATCTACTTGACCACGCTACTTGACCACGAAATGGCCGAGCATGCCCTTACCTTCCAGGCCCTTGGCATAGAAGCGGAACTTGCCCGGTTTGACCGGCAGGAAGAAAATCTCCGCCTCACCGGCTTCTTCGAACTCCAGTTCGGTCAGGGTGACTGCCTTGATCTCCACACCACCCGCCTCGACCTTGCGCAGGTAGATGGAGGTCGCGAACTCCGGCGCCTGGAAGGCGTACTCCTTCTGCCCGCTGGCGATGATCTTGAGCTGGTAGGCCTGGCCGGTTTCCAGTTGGTACTCGCTCTGCGACATGGAGTAGTCGCTCTCCTCGCTGCCCAGCACCAGATCGGGCAGCGCTACCGGGCGCCGGGTCATGTCGCCAGCGGCATGAAGCTGGTCAACGCCGAGCAGGCTGATGATCAGCAGCAGCGGCAGCAGCAAGGCCTTGAGAATACGCATGGCGTTCACCTGTTCTTGTTATTGGACGTTGCCTGCCATGCTAGGAAGTAAAGCCCCGCGCCGGGTTACTACCTTGGTACTGATGGGCTGGTACTTTGGGCATATTTCCCGGTTCCAGCCGGCGCCGCGTAAGCCATTGCCACTCGAGGGACTACTACCTTCGTACGTGTCCGGCGCTACCTTGGGCATATTTCCCGGCCCGGCAACGCTTTCTATGCTGGCGGCACCCTCTGCAGGAGTCGCCCCATGCACCGGATCGGTTGCCGTCTGTTGTTCTGCCTCACTGCCGCGCTCGGCCTGGCGACGAGTGCGGTAGCAGATGAACTGCAGGTGCGCATCGGCTACCTGGCGCACCTGCCACCGCAAGGCCCGCTGCTGTCCAACGTCATCCCCGAACCGCTGGACGCCGGCCGCCGTGGCGCCGAGCTGGCGATCATCGACAGCAACAGCACCGGGCGCTTCCTCAAGCAGCAGTTCGAATTACAGAGCGCCGAGAGCGCCGATGCTGCCGAGCTGTTCGCCGCCGCTGAACGACAACACCAGGCCGGCATCCGCCTGTTCGTGATCAACGCCCCCGCCGCGACCCTGCGCCAGCTCAGTGCAAAGCTGCCGGACAGCCTGCTTTTCAATGCCGGCAGCGCCGACGACGACCTGCGCCGTGCGCAATGCCTGGGCAACGTGCTGCACACCCTGCCCAGCCGCGCGATGCTGACCGACGCGCTGGCGCAGTTTCTCGCCGTGCGCAAATGGACACGCTGGCTGCTGGTGACCGGCAGCACCGAGGACGACATCGCCTACGCCGATGCGCTCAAGCGCGCCGCCAAACGTTTCGGCCACACGATCGTCGCCGAGAAGCCCTGGAGCTTCGACAACGACCAGCGCCGCAGTGCCCAGGCGGAAATGCCGCTGTTCACCCAGACCGCCGAATACGACGTGGTACTGGTGGCCGACGAGCGCGGCGACTTCGGCGAGTACCTGCCCTACAACACCTGGTACCCGCGCCCGGTGGCCGGCACCCAGGGCCTGACCCCAACCGCCTGGCACAAAACAGTGGAAACCTTCGGCGCCGCGCAACTGCAGAAGCGCTTCGAGGAACTGGCCGGACGCTGGATGAACGACCGCGACTTCGCCGCCTGGATGGCTGTGCGCAGCGTCGCCGCCGCCGTGACCAAATTACGCGCCGCCGAGCCGCAGGCCATTCGCACTCTGGTGCTGTCCGCCGACTTGCCGCTGGATGGTTTCAAGGGTCGCAAGCTGAGCTTCCGCCCGTGGAACGGCGAGTTGCGCCAACCTATCGAGCTGGTGCACCCGCGCGCGCTGGTCAGCACCTCACCGCAGGACGGTTTCCTCCATCCGAGCAACGAAATGGACAGCCTCGGCTATGACCGGCCTGAGGTGAGCTGCGATCTGGCCGGCACCACCAACTGACGGTGCGCACGGCGCACCCTACCGACGCTGGCCCGTAGGGTGCGCCGTGCGCACCATCCAAAAACACGGCTGCACACGACTACAACAAGAGGATCAACCCCATGCGCCTTACCCGTCTCGCCTGCGCCGTCGCCCTGGGCCTGGCCTGCCACTCGGCTTTTGCCGCCACCGCCTATGTGTCCAACGAAAAGGATGACAGCATCAGCGTCATCGATCTCGACAGCCTGGAAGTCACCGCCACCCTCGACGTTGGCATGCGCCCGCGCGGGTTGCTGCTGTCCTCCGACAACAAGCTTTTGTACATCTGCGCCAGCGACTCGGATCGAGTGCAGGTGATGGATCTGGCCACGCGCAAGATCATCAAGGAGCTGCCCTCCGGCGCCGACCCCGAGCAGTTCGCCCTGCACCCCAACGACCGCTGGCTGTACATCTCCAACGAGGACGATGCCCTGGTCACGGTGGTCGATACCCAGAGCGACGAGGTGCTGGCGCAGATCGAAGTCGGCGTGGAGCCGGAAGGCATGGCCGTCAGCCCGGACGGCAAGTGGGCGGTCAACACCAGCGAGACCACCAACATGCTGCACTGGATCGACACCAGCACCAATCAACTGGTGGACAACACCCTGGTCGATCAGCGCCCGCGCCACGTCGAGTTCGAGAAGGACGGCAAACGCCTGTGGGCCTCGGCCGAGATCGGCGGCACGGTGACGGTGCTGGACGTGGATTCGCGCCAGGTGCTCAAGGTGCTGAAGTTCGCCATCAAGGGCGTGCACCCGGACAAGGTGCAGCCGGTGGGGGTCAAGCTCACCGATGACGGCAAGTACGCCTTCGTCGCCCTCGGCCCGGCCAACCATGTGGCGGTGGTGGATGCCAAGAGCTTCGAGATTCTCGACTATCTGCTGGTGGGCCGCCGCGTCTGGCATCTGGCGTTCACCCCGGATCAGAAGCGCCTGCTGACCACCAATGGCGTCAGTGGTGATGTGTCGGTGATCGATGTCGATTCACTCAAGGTGACCAAGTCGATCAAGGTCGGCCGCTACCCTTGGGGCGTGGTGGTGACGCCATGAATGCGCTGGAAGTGAGTGGCGTCGGCTTCGCCTATGGCGCGCGCCAGGCGCTCAGCGACCTGGCCTTCGAACTGGCGCCGGGGCGCTTCGGCGCCCTGCTCGGCCCCAACGGCGCCGGCAAATCCACCTTGATTGCCCTGCTCACGCGCCTGTACGACCTGCAGCAGGGCAACATCCGCATCTTCGGCCACAGCCTGCGCGATGAGCCACGCCAGGCACTGCGCCAGCTCGGCGTGGTATTCCAGCAGAGCACGCTGGATCTCGACCTGTCGGTGCAGCAGAACCTCGCCTACCACGCGTCACTGCACGGCATGCCACGCCGCGAGGCGCAGGCGCGTATCGACGAGGAACTGCTGCGCCAGGATCTCGCCGACCGACGTCACGACAAGGTGCGCACGCTCAATGGCGGCCATCGTCGCCGCGTGGAGATCGCCCGCGCTCTGCTCCACCAGCCACGCCTGCTGCTGCTCGATGAGGCCAGCGCCGGGCTCGATCCGGCCAGCCGTCTGGCGCTCGGCCGGCATGTGCGCAACCTGTGCCGCGAGCAGGGCCTGTGCGTGCTGTGGACGACCCACCTGCTGGACGAGGTCGAGTCCAGCGACGACTTGCTGATTCTGCATCGTGGCGAGCGCGTGGGCTGGGGCAAGGCCAGCCAGCTCGGCGACGACCTGGCCATCAGCTTCGCCCGCCTGACCGGCGACGAGGCGCTGGGCCGTGGGCATGTGCGTGAGGCGCTGCGGCCGCGACTCGATGACGACAACGGCAATAGCGAAACAGCCTCGGTGCGCACGGCGCACCCTACACGAGGTGTCCACCCATGAGCGTCTACTGGGAATGCCTGCGCGGTATCGTGCTACGCGAATGGTTGCGCTTCGTGCTGCAGCGCTCGCGCTTTCTCAGCGCCCTGGTGCGCCCGCTGCTGTGGCTGCTGGTGTTCGCCGCTGGCTTTCGCGCCGCGCTGGGCATCGCCATCATCGAGCCGTACGACACCTACATCACCTACGACACCTACATCGTGCCGGGCCTGGCCTGCATGATTCTGCTGTTCAACGGCATGCAGGGCTCGCTGTCGATGGTCTACGACCGCGAGATGGGCAGCATGCGCGTGCTGCTCACCAGCCCGCTTCCGCGCGCCTTCCTGTTGGTGGCCAAGCTACTGGCCACGGCGCTGATCTCGCTGCTGCAGGTTTATGCCTTCCTCGCCATCGCCTGGGTGTATGGCGTGCAACCGCCAGCCTGGGGCCTGCTCGCCGCACTGCCGGCGTTGCTGCTGGTAGCGTTGCTGCTCAGCGCACTGGGGCTGCTGCTATCCAACGGCATTCGCCAGCTGGAGAACTTCGCCGGGGTGATGAATTTCGTCATCTTCCCGATGTTCTTCCTGTCGTCGGCGCTGTATCCGCTGTGGAAAATGCGCGAGTCCAGCGAGTGGCTGTACTGGCTGTGCGCGGTCAATCCCTTCACCCACGCGGTGGAGTTGGTGCGCAACGCGCTGTACCTGCGTTTGCATGTCGATGCACTGCTGATCTGCACCGGCCTGACGGTGCTGCTGACGCTGCTCGCCGTGGCCAGCTTCAATCCGCAACATGCCGCGCTGCGCAAGGCGGGTTAATGCCGTAGGGCGGCTTCGTTCGTAGGGCGGGCTCAGGAGCGAAGCGAACAGCCCGCCGGTCTTCGTAGACACGCAAATCTGATGGCGTACTGCTTCGCGAGTACGCCCTACGGCAAATGCCTGTACGTAGACTGCACTCGACCCGTAGGGCGGATCGGGACGCCGACCGCTCGGAGCGAAGCGAACAGTCCGCCAGTACACGCCAAGCCTAGCCTTCCTACGACAGATTCCAGCCACTCTCACCAGTCACCTCTACTACTTTGGTACTGGTTTTCCTCTCCAACGTAGAATTCCCAAGCTTGCGACCATGGCCTGTAATACCGCCACAACAATAAGTAGAGACCTTGCCATGAAGTACCGTCTGCCCGTGCAAGCAGGCTTGATGCTCGCCTCCCTGCTGCTGGTCTGCGTCGTGGACGCCGAAGAGCTGTTCGATGCCGAGGGCTACCGCAGCAATCAGTACCGCAGCCCGACACCGTCAACGCTTGAAGGTGTTCAGGTTCTCGATACTCCCGCCCTGCAAAAGCTGCTCAACGAACGCCCCGATGTTCAACTGATCGATGTCTACCGCCAGCTGTGGCGCCATGATCGTTTCATCGAAGAAGAGCCCCACGCCAACATCCCCGGCAGTCTGTGGCTACCCAATACCGGCAGCGGAAACCTGGAAGCGTTATGGCTGCGCTACTTCACCCACTATCTGAGCCAGGCCAGCAAAGGCGACCTGGACAAGCCTTTCGTTTTCTATTGCCGCCCCGACTGCTGGCCGAGCTGGAATGCCGCGCGCCGCGCCCATGCCATGGGATACCGCCAGCTGTATTGGTATCGTGATGGTATCGACTCCTGGGAACAGGCCGGCCTGCCGGTGGCGCCCGCCCAACCGGCCGAATTGCCTGCCGCTTTCCTCACGCCCACCGCCACCCCATAATCACAACAACGAGGTGCAAGGCCATGTACAAGATTCTGATTGCCGACGACCATCCGCTGTTTCGTGAAGCCATCCATAACGTCATCGCCGACGGTTTTCCCGGCAGCGAGATCATGGAAACCGCCGACCTGGACAGCGCCCTGGAGCTGACCCAGAGCCACGACGACCTGGACCTGATCCTGCTCGACCTGAACATGCCCGGCATGCACGGCCTGGGCGGGCTGATGAACCTGCGCAACGAGGCGCCGACCATTCCGGTGGTGATCGTCTCGGCCGAGCAGGACAAGCAGATCGTGCTGCAGGCCATCACCTACGGCGCAGTGGGTTTCATCACCAAATCCTCGCCGCGCGCACAGATGACCGACGCTATCGCGCAGATTCTCGACGGCAACGTCTACCTGCCGCCGGACATCATCCGCTCGCAGAAGAGCAGCAACTCGCGCCCCCATCACGACAACCACAGCATCCCGCCAGAGCTGCTGCAGGCACTGACGCGCAAGCAACTGCTGGTGCTCGAGCGCATGACCAAGGGCGAGTCGAACAAGCAGATCGCCTACAGCCTGGATATCGCCGAAACCACGGTCAAAGCCCATGTCTCGGCCATTCTGCGCAAACTCAACGTGCACAACCGCGTGCAGGCCATTCTCTCGGCCGGCGATATCGATTTCGCGTCCTATCTGCGGCGCTAGCTGTTGAAGGTGGCCGTCATTCCTGCGCAGGCGGGAACCCAGAAACCGTGATGCCACTGGGCTCCCGCCTGCGCGGGAGTGCCGGACGAGTTTGTCCTGACTCCCGTCATCAACCCGTGCTAAAACGGCGGCCTCACCGATTGGAGCCCACCATGCACATCCGCCCTTTCCGGCTCGCTGACGAAGCCGCCATCGTCGACCTCTGGCAACGCTGCGACCTGACCCGCCCCTGGAACGATCCGCACAAGGACATCCAGCGCAAGCTGCAGGTGCAGCCCGAGCTTTTTCTGGTGGGTGAGATCGACGGCAAGCTTGTGGCCTCGGCCATGGCCGGCTACGAAGGGCATCGTGGCTGGGTCAACTACCTGGCGGTCTGCCCCGAGCGCCGCCAGCAGGGCCTGGCCCGTCAGCTGATGACCTACATCGAAGAGCAGTTGCTGGCCATGGGCTGCCCCAAGCTCAGCCTGCAGGTACGCGATACCAACGCAGCGGCCCTGGCCTTCTACGAGCGCCTTGGCTACAAGGTCGATGCCTCGGTCAGCCTGGGCAAACGCCTGATCGCGGATGATTGATGACGCGTAGGGTTTGCCATGCGTACCGCGTTCAATTGCATGGATGCGCACGCGTCGGTGCGCACGGCGCACCCTACGGCGTGATCGATGCCTGGTCGTCGTATGATGCGCCATTCGCACCGCGTTCTCGCGCTGCAGCAGCCTGCTAACCTCGGTTTTCGCTAGCTTCGGTGTGCGCAGCGCACCCTACGGGATCGTGGTGGCCTGAGCGTAGGGCGTCCGTAGGGTGCGCCATGCGCACCGGGGTTCACGACACCCTCAAGCCCCTGCCCCACGCTCCATCAGGTGACTCATCGCCGCCTTGAGCTTCATCGGCCGCACCGGTTTGTGCAGCAGGCTGTGGCCGAGCTCACGCATCTGCTGCTTGAGTTCGTTGCTGTAGTTGGCGGTGATCATCAACGCCGGTAACGGCGAACTGCGCCGGGCGTTGATCTGCGCCACGGCATCGACACCGTTGCGCTCGTCGTCGAGGTGGTAGTCGGCGATCAGCAGATCCGCCTCGGCGTGGTAGTTGTCCACCTGGCGCGCCAGGTCTTCCTCGGACAGCGCCGTGACCACCCGGCACCCCCAGCCCTCGAGCAGGGTGCGCATGCCGGCGCAGATCGCCGCGTCGTTATCCAGCACCCACACCCGCGCGCCGCTGAGGCGTTCGAGCAGTTGATCCGGGCTGTCCTGTACCGCGCGTGCACGCGGCGCGCGACGGGTCAGCGGAACTTCCACGGCGAACATCGAGCCCCTGCCCTGCTGCGAGGCCACGCGAATGCGGTGGCCGAGCATGCCCGCGATCTTGTCGACGATCGCCAGGCCCAGACCCAGGCCGCGATCCTGCTTGCGCTGCACCGTATCGCCGCGTTTGAACTCCTGGAATATCTCGTTGAGCTTGTCCGCGGGAATACCGATACCTGTATCCCAGACCTCGATGGACAGGCTGTTGCCGCGACGCCGGCAGCCGAGCAGGATGCGCCCGCTGGCGGTATAGCGGATGGCGTTGCTGAGGAAGTTACGCAGAATCCGCGCCAGCAGTTGCACGTCGCTGCGCACCAGCGCCGAGCTTGGCAGGTAATCCAGGCGCAGGCCTTCGCTGCGGGCAATCTGGTGATATTCCGCTGCCAGGTTCTCCAGCAATTCACTGACGGCGAACGGCGCAATATCCGGTTTGATCACCCCGGCATCGAGCTTGGAGATATCGACCAGCGTACCCAGCAGGCTTTCCACGTCATCCAGCGAGTTGCTGACGTTGCGCACCAGTGGCGCGCAGCCGCTCAGGTCGTTCTTCTCCAGCAGCGCACTGGTGAACAGCCGCGCGGCATTCAGTGGCTGCAACAGATCGTGGCTCACCGCCGCGAGGAACTTGGTCTTGGACAGGTTGGCCTGCTCCGCTTCGCCTTTGGCCTCGCGCAGGCGCGACTCCATCTGCGTGCGTTCGTCGATCTCGCGGCGCAACTGGTCGTTGACCGTGGTCAGCTCGGCAGTGCGTTCACGTACCCGCTGCTCCAGATGGTGATAGGCCTGGTGCAGCGCCTCGGCAGTGCGACGGCGCTCGGTGATGTCGCGGATCAGCACGAAGATGCCCACCACCTCGCCACTGGCCTGACGATTGGGCACATAGGAGCGCAGCATATAGCGCTCCTGGCCGCTGTGGTTGGTCTCGGCGAACTCGAAGGTCACGCTCTCACCGGACAACGCCAGCTCGACGTAAGGCTCCAGGCGTTGGCAATGCTCCTCGCTGTGCACCTCGCGCAGGCTCTGCCCGAGCATCGCGCCGCGCGGCCAGCAGTACCATTCTTCGTAGACCTTGTTGGTGAATTCGTAGACCAGGTCGGCCGACAGGTAGGCGATCAGCGCCGGCACGTGGTCGGTGATCAGGCGTACCCAACGCTCGCTGTCGCTCAGCGCCTGCGCCTGACGATGGCGTTCGGTGATGTCGGTGAAGGTGTTGACGAAGCCGCCGGTGGGCAACGGATGGGTACGCACCTCCAGCATGCGTCCGTCGAACAGTCGCACTTCGACCTGGCGCAGGGGTTTGCCGCCAATGTCGCGGCTGTCTGGCGTCAGTGGTTCGAGCTCACTTTCGGCCATCACCTCGGCGAACGGCCGATGGGCGCTGATCGGCGCCAGCCCGCAGAGTTCGAGAAAGCGGTGGTTCCACAGCTCCAATGCGCCCTCGGCGTTGACCATGGCCATGCCCTGGGACAGGTTGTCGACCGCACGCTGCAACAGGCGCGACTTCTGCGCCAGCGCCTGCTCACGGCGCAACGCCTCGCTTTGCTTCACCTCGGTGATGTCGGTGTAGAGGATCACCAAGCCGCCTTCGCGGGTCGGGCGTTCACTGACCTGCACCCAACGCCCGTCCTGCAACCGCAGCAGGCTCGGCTCGCCCTCCTTGCCGCGCTGCTCCTCCAGAACCAGGCCGCTGCTGCGGGTCAGCCGGCGGATTTCCTCCAGTCGCGCACCAGTGCCGATGCGTGCGCGGCTGCGGGCCAGCAGCGCCTTGAAACGGCTGTTGAACAGCACGATGCGCTGACGATCATCGAACAGCACGAAGGCATCGGAAATGCTCTCGATGGCGTCGATCAGATGGTGGTGGGCAGTCTCGGCGCGCAGCCGCGCATCGCTGAGCAACTGGTTGCTCGACTTCAGCTCGGCCATCGCCTGGTTCAAGGCGTCGGTGCGCTCACGCACCTGCTCGGAGAGCACCACCGAGTGCTGGAAGGCCGCATAGGCGTCGTCACCGCGTGAGTGAATCGACTCCACCCGCTCGATCAATGCGGCATTGATGCGCTTGAGGCGGTCGTTCTCGCGCTCCAGCGCCTCGCAACGCGCCTGCAGTTCAGCGCTCGCTACGGCCAGTGGGGCGACCAATGGCGACGCCGGTGAATGTCTGGTTGATGTGCATGCCATTGAACTGCTCTCCGTAGGTGTTGAAGCCGATCACCCGCTGCTGGCGCAGCAGTGAGGCGACCGGCTCGACGCCACCGTCGTTCTCGATTTCCAGGCGACGCAGGAAGCAATCGCAGCCGATGGTCAGCAGCAGCGGCCCGAGGCGCTGCTCCAGCCCGGCGAACAGTTGCTGCAGGTTGGGCAACAAGGGGCCGGGGCGCATGGCGGTGAGGACGATGCCGTTCTCCACCGCGCAGTAGAAGGTCAGGCTGAGGTCGTCATGCACCTGCTGGATCGAACGCACGTAGTAGTGATCGCTGATGCGTACGGCCAGTGGATAGGCGGCGAACGCCCGTAGATCCAGTGCATCCAGCGGCACGCCGATCAGGTCGGCGTATTCCTGCGCCGCTGGTGCAGCATTGAGCTCATAGACGCGCCGGCTGGAGCTGTCGGCGCGCGTGACCACCAGCTTCTCGCCACTGGGCTCGATGTGATGAGAGCTGAACACCTCGAACTCCAGCCAGGTGTTGAACAGCACCACCACCGCCGCGCCACTGTGAAAGCGCCCGCCGTGGTAGACGTGGGTATGGGTCAGATGGTTGTCATCGCCGGCCGAACCGCCGAAGTGCGGAATGCTGCCCAACGCCGCGCTGAGCGCGCCGAGCACCAGCTCCTCGCGGCTGGAAAGTCCATCGAGCAATGTCAGGGCGAAGCTGTGGCCCTTGATCGAGGCCAGCTCGTTGCTGCGGCAATCCTTCACCAGACCGTCGACCAAGTGCTGCGCATCGAGCAGGTTGAAACGCTCCATCTCGTCGATCAGCACGCTGGCGATGGAGAAACAGCGCAGGTCGAACCCCAGCGCCACCACGCAGCCACGGCCATAGCCTTGCGGGGTGATTTCGCCGGCGCTGGTGCAGCCCACCAGGCTCACGCCACCGAAATGCTGCTCCAGCGCCTGGCCAAGGCCGTCGAGGTCGTATTCGGCCGAGCAGAAGAACAGCACGAAGCCGAGATAAGGGTGGATCAGTTGGCGCGCCAGTTCCTGAGCGGCCAACTCGACATCCTTCGTGTTGGATACGGCGCTGAGCACGCCCTCCGACTGTTCCAAGGCCATAACACGCCCCATTACACCTAGTGATCAGGGGGAAATTTTACGAAGCTGACGATGGCCGCCCCATGCTACTTGAGTACTGGGTAGTAGATCCGTAGGGCGTACTCGCGAAGCAGTACGCCAGGCACCAAGGGCAATCGGGAACAAGGTATCTGGCGCCGAAGGGGGCTTTCGCCCACTCCGTTCATCATCACGAACCGGGATAGCTGGTGCGCATGGCGCACCCTACCTGGGACGCCGCCATGCTTGTGTAGGGTGCGCCGCGCGCACCACGGCCCTCAAAGCACAGGCCAGAACATCAGGGTCAGCACGAACATCCCGGCGTAGAAACCGATCTCCAGGGTTTCCGTCCACGGCTGGATGCGCATGATCGCGCCGTGCACATGCACCAGCACCATCAGCAGGGCCACCGCTGCCAAGACTTCGAAGGTGGTGTGCAGCGCTTCGCCGGTCAGCGCCGCCCGCAACATCAGTACCTCAACGATAAGGATGAAGGCACCCAGGCAACGACCGAAGTAGACGGCCAGGTCGATATCCTGCGGGATGCGCCAGCGCATCAGACGCGCCCAGGTCAGCGGAAACAGGAAGATGGGTAGTGCGAATACCAGCGTGGTGCTGATCGCCAACACCAGCAGGTAGGTTTGAGCGTGAAGGCTCCAGAGTCCGATCATCAATTTTTCTCTTTCGATCCCTAAAAGAACGGGAGGCCATCAGGCCTCCCGTCGTCTACAAGCCAATGGCTTACCAGCTGAGCACCGCACCTACGGCGAAGGTGTCGGTATCCTCGTTCAGACCACTGCCGGCAGCGGCATCGATCTGGTACTGGTTGTACTCGGCGACCAGCTTGAGGTTGTCGTTGATGGTGCGGAAGTAGGCGATGCCGCGGGTCTCGTAGTCCGCCGCCACGCCCAGGCCGTTGCCGTCGTCCTCGGTCTTACCGTAGGACAGCGCCACGCGGTTCTTGCCCCAGGTGTAGGAGCCCTGCAGCAGGTAGCCGTCGCTGTCGATGTCACGCAGGGTCGGCTCGCCCAGGTTGTTGGTGAAGAACGGGTTGATGCCCTTGGCCTGGAAGCCCGAGCCGGTCAGCGACAGACCACCGAATTTGGCCTGCACGCCATAGCCAAGGCCCTTGGAGGTGACCTTGTCGACGGTGTCGTCGGTGTTCTCGGAGGTCTGGTAGGCGCCGTTGACCCAGGTGTAGATGGTCGAGCCACCCAGATCGAACTGATAGCTGACCTCGGACTCAAAGCGCGGGTTTTCCTGATAGGCCTTGCCAGTGGCGCTGTCGTCATTGGTGTCGACCGGATCCATGATGCCGACCGCGACACGCAGGCCTTCGGCCAGGTTGTTGTTGCGATAGGTGATCTGCGAAGTCGGGAACGGGTACGGGTAGCCAGTGCCGATATTGCCGAACGAAACGCCGGTGCCGTCGACCAGACCGAGGGTGTCGGAGACGTTGCCATAACCGGCCAGCAACTCGTCGAGGAAGATGTTGGAGCGCGAGAACAGACCGAAGTCCTTACCCACCAGCACCTCGCCCCACTCCGGGCTGGAGACGGTGCCGTAGAACTGACGAACGTCGATGGCAGTGTCGGTACCGTTGGTTTCGCTGTCGTTGATGGTGACCCAGAAGGACGAGCGGCCGGTCAGCTTGAGGCCATCGATCTGCTTGCCGAAATTGAAACCGATCCAGTTAGGCAGAAAGCCCATCTTCACCCGCGACTGGCGACGGTCAAATTGCTCGCCGTCACGGTTCACGTCGCTGTTGACGTAAAAGGCGTTGATATAGCCGTCGGTGGAGAAAGTGGTGTCGTCCTTGTCGTACAGGACGATCTCGGCAGCAGCCTGCTGAGCGGTCGCAAGGGCGACGGCGGCAGCCAGAGTGAGGGGCAGAAATCGAGTGATGGCGATCTTGTTGTTGTTCATAACGCTCTCCGCTTGAGTGGCGACCACCAGGGCAGTCGTGTCGGAGGCGATTATCGAAAGCAGGTCAGACTGGCCATACGCTGCCTTGGCAGCGATTGCCTGCTGCTTTGGCGTGGAGGTCTCGGTCTGCTTCTGGCGACTCGCGACCGATCTGCTACCGGTAGCGGGAGAAAGGTCGTAGTACCTGGGCAGTCCTTGGGCGTAGAAAAGCCCGGCACTCACTGCAAGCGCAGGACGGGCCGCACGTACCGAGAACGAAATCGTGAAGAAGGAAAACGCGCCTAAGCGGGCGACTGCGCTCCGCTGGCCAGCACACGCCAGTCGCTCACTCGCAGCAATTGTTCGTGAGCCTTGAGCAGATCGCTCGAGGTCAGCGCCTCCAACGCCTCTCGCACCCGTTGCGGGTGCACCTCGGGCAATCCGGCCAGATGCAATTGCCAGAGCTGCTCGGCACGCGGCAGGTTCGCCTGCAGCGGACGAAGCGTCTGCTGCAATGCCGCGCGGCAACCTGACAAGAGCGCGTCATCCAGCGTTGCGAGTGACTCGCGCTGCTCATCGAGAAACGCGCGGATATGGCCGAAGATGCCGGCCGCATCGCACACCGGCGACTGCAGCGCGAACAGCAGCCCACGCCGGTCCTGCACCTGACGAAAACCGGCAAACAGCGCGTAGCCGAGCTGCAGTTCGCCACGCAGCCGCTGGAAGAAGCGGCCCTGCAACAACTGCCCGAGCAGACGCCAGGCCGCCTCGGTACAGGCATCGACAGCAGGCAGCGGACAGAACAGCAACAGCGCCGCATCACTACCTGGCTGCACGGTCTGGCGCCAGGTGAGCCCCGCCCCATCGCCCCGCACCGGGGGTAGAGCGAGCAGCGGCTCGACACTCGTGCAGAGTTGGGCAAGTTGTTCCTGCTCACGCTCGCTAAAACCGACTCCCATCCCCTGCAACTCCAGCTCGCCCGAGGCTTCGCAAAGCGCTGGCAGGCGTTGCAGCAGTACCCTCAGCAGCAGCCCCTGAGAGGCCGGCTCGACCCGCTGAGCGATGGGCGCCAGCAGCAATGGCAGTATCTGCGCACTGAAGCACGGCAACAGCCTTGCCGCCCCCTGCAGAACCAGCGTCCAGCTCTCACGCTGGACACTCAGTTGGGTGACGATGCCCAAGCGCTCACCACGCTGACGGATATCGCCAATCCGCGCCTGCAAGGTGGCATCGAGTTCATCCCAAGCGCCCTCACCGTTCAACCGTCCGCGCCAGTGCAGCGCCGCCGGGCCACCGCTGCTCAGGCTGGCGTAATGACGCAGCCGGGCAGCAGGTAGAACGGCCACGGCTGGCACCTTCACCTGCAACAGTGCATCACCAGGCGGTAGACGCCAGTCGCGACGAGCAACGACGACAGGCTCCCGCGTCGGCCGAGCAGACAATGGCAGGCTCAAGCCGCTAGCGGGCCAGTCAGGCTGGGACTGTTCGCTGCACTGCAACTCGATCCAGCCCTTATCAGCCGCCATCTGTGCCAACAGGTTCTTGAGCGCTCGCAGCGTACACGCCTCATCGCACTGCGGCGCTTGCAGATGCTGCGCCAGAGCCAGGGGGCTCGCCACGAGCTGGCGCAGCGCGGCGCTCTGACGCCACTCACGCAAACGTGACGCCCAGCTCGGGTCGTCCTGTACAGACTGCAACCAGCCTTGAATGGCACCCCGCAATGCACTGCCCCGAGCGCCCTCAGCTCCGTCAAAATCGAAACGCAACAGGCATTGCCCGGCATGGCAATACAGCACCCGCACCTGCAACTGCTGACACAAGCACAGCTCACGCAACCCCGCGAGCAAGCCGCCGGGTGCGGAATCCTGCAGCGCATCGAGTAGCAGATCCAGCGCCGGCTCCAGGCCATCCGCCTGCAACTGCACGGCGCAGCCCAGGTACACACCCGCCCGGCTGTGCTGCAGGCTCAAGCGAGGCGCGCGCAACGGCAGCATAGCGGCCGGTGCCCTGCTGCCCAACTCATCGTCACCGCCTGGAGTCTGCCCGAACAGCTCTTCAACAATGGCCAGCAACTGCTCCGCCGGCTGCGGCCCGACCAGGGTCAGACGCATACGCCCGGCCTGGTAATGGCGTTGGTGATAGCCATGCAGCGCCATCTGGAATGCCGCCTGCTCGAGCGGCAGGCTCGCACGATCCCCGGCGAGAAAGTCCGCGCAACGATGACCAGCGGCCAGAGCCTGGCCTAGGGCATGATCGATGCGGCAGCCGGCATCCTGGCTACGCGCCTGATATTCGGCCTGCAGCACCTCGCGCTCGCGCGTCTGCGCCTCGACCTGCAACAGCGGCCAACGCAGCATATCCAGCAGCCGCAGCAACGCGGGTTGCAACTGCTCGGGCGCCAGCTCGAAAACGAAATCGGTATGCCGCGCCTGAGTGGAGGCATTGACCACACCGCCCTGCCCCTGGACGAAGGCCATCAAACCCTGCTCGGCAGCATAGTGACGGCTACCGAGAAACAGCAGATGTTCGAGAAAATGCGCCAACCCCGGATAGGCATGCGGCTCATCATGGCTGCCCACTGCCACTCGCAGGCAAAGCCCCACCCGCTCCGTCCAGGGCTGTTGCAGGACACGGATCTCGGCGCCATTGCTCAGGCGCCTGACAAGAACGGCTTGATCAGACATCGATTATTCTCGGGGCAGCTTGCCGCCTAGATTCCCTCCAGCACCACTGTCCGACAATGCTGCTTTGGGTCGAGTTCGATCAGCACTTTGGTCGCAAAAGCACCGAACAGCTCGTGGCGAGCGCGAAAAATTGCCAGAAGCGATGCTTCACGTCGCCCAACGATGGCCCACAGGGTTGCCGCCAAGGTGGGCAAGCGACAAAAAGCGGCAGGAGCCATTTGGGCTTGCTGTTAGAATATGCGCCCGTTTTTCACCAGCCTATCGCAGCGCACCCATGCCCCAGCAATCCAGCCGCCCCGCCGCCCTCTCACGCCGCTTCTCCGTGGCACCGATGATGGATTGGACCGACCGTCACTGCCGCTACTTCCTGCGCCAGCTGTCGCGTCATGCGCTGCTCTACACCGAGATGGTCACCACCGGCGCGCTGATCCATGGCGACCGCGAGCGCTTCCTGCGCTACAGCGAGTGCGAACACCCCATCGCGCTGCAACTGGGAGGCAGCAACCCGCAGGATCTGGCGACCTGCGCGAAGATGGCCGAAGCACACGGCTATGACGAGGTGAACCTGAACGTCGGCTGCCCCAGCGACCGGGTGCAGAACAACATGATCGGCGCCTGCCTGATGGGCCATCCCGCGCTGGTAGCCGATTGCGTGAAAGCCATGCAGGACGCCGTGAGCATTCCGGTCACGGTCAAGCATCGGATCGGCATCAACGGCCGCGACAGCTATGCAGAACTGTGCGACTTCGTTGGCCAGGTGCGCGAAGCCGGCTGCCGCAGCTTTACCGTGCACGCCCGCATCGCCATTCTCGAAGGCCTGTCGCCCAAGGAAAACCGTGAAATCCCGCCGCTGCGCTATGACATCGCCGCCCAGCTCAAGCAGGACTTCCCAGATCTGGAGATCATCCTCAACGGTGGCATCAAGACGCTGGAAGAATGCGAGCAGCACCTGCAGACCTTCGACGGCGTGATGCTCGGTCGCGAGGCCTACCACAACCCCTTCCTGCTGGCGCAGGTGGACAATCGCTTGTTCGCTGCCGAGACGACGCCCATCACCCGCATGGACGCCCTGCTCGCCCTCAAACCCTACGTCGAACAGCACCTACGCGACGGCGGCACCCTGCATCACGTCAGTCGTCACGTGCTCGGTCTGGCCCAGGGCTTCCCCGGTGCGCGGCGCTTCCGTCAGTTGCTGTCGGTGGACATCCACAAGGTGCTGGATCCGCTTGGCCTGCTCGATCAGGCCGCCGAACTGTTGCGCGGACACTGAGCCGAAATCGTCAGGCGATAACGGCTACGCCCGGTCGCCTGGATCATGCCGCCTTCCTCCATACGCCGCAGTACCTGACGCACGCTCACCAGTGACAGCGGCTCGCCGGCCTCACTGAGTTGCTGGTGCAGCTCGCGGCTGGAAATCCCCTCGTCCTCGTCGGCACCGTACAGAGCCTCAACCACTTTCTGCCGCGGCATGCTGAAGCGCAGCCCGACGGCCTGCAGCAAGGCGCGGCACTGGCGGCTGTCCGGGCCATTCTCTGTGTGGTTCAGTGAACGAGGCGGATTGTGTTGGGTCGACATGTTCGGGCTCCTTGGCTGCGTTACGAAAGCCGGACTCCACTGGCTTCGGGTATTTTTCAGTGTCTCTCCAATAAAGACGAACGAGCCGGGAAAAAACGCATACCCAAAAGGTAAATATTGTCAGTGAAGCGCCCGTTGAGCGCCCAAGGCGCCTCGGGTAAGGTCACATCATCTGCAACGACAAGGCCTCGTCATGACCTCCAAGCTGGAACAACTCAAGCAGTTCACCACCGTGGTCGCCGACACCGGTGATCTCGACGCCATCGCCCGCCTGCAACCGGTGGACGCCACCACCAACCCGTCCCTGCTGCTCAAGGCCGCAGCATTGCCGCGCTATACCGACCTGCTGCAACAGGCCGTGGACGCCGGCCAGGGCGACCTGGGCCTGGCGTGCGATCATTTCGCCGTCGCTGTCGGCCAGGAGATTCTCAAGGTCATCCCCGGGCGCATTTCCACCGAAGTGGACGCACGCTTGTCCTTCGACACCGATGCCACCCTGCGCCGCGCCGAACGCCTGATCGGCCTTTACGATCAGGCCGGTATCGGGCGCGAACGGGTGCTGATCAAGATTGCTTCGACTTGGGAAGGCATCCGCGCTGCCGAGCAACTGGAGAAAGCCGGCATCCAGACCAATCTCACCCTGCTGTTCGCCTTCGCCCAGGCCCAGGCCTGTGCCGACGCCGGGGTGTTCCTCATTTCGCCCTTCGTCGGTCGTATCTACGACTGGTACAAGAAGGCCGAAGGCCGCGACTACGTCGGCAGCGAAGATCCGGGCGTGCGCTCGGTGACGCGCATCTACGACTACTACAAGGCCAACGCCTACCAGACCGTAGTGATGGGTGCGAGCTTCCGTAATCAGGGGCAGATCGAGGCGCTGGCCGGTTGCGACCGCCTGACCATCAGCCCGGATCTGCTGCAGAAACTGGCCGATGACCAGGGCCAGCTGGAGCGCGTGCTGACGCCCGGGGCAGCCGGCGAAGCGCGTCATAGCCTCGACGAACGCGCATACCGCTGGGCCATGAACGAAGACGCCATGGCCACCGAAAAACTGGCAGAAGGCATTCGCCTGTTCGCCCGCGATCAGGAAAAACTCGAAGCGCTGCTCAGCGCCAAGGCGTGAAACGAAGAAGGGGCGCCAGCTTAGGCGGGCGCCCCTTTGGAGGAATGAGAGCCAGTACGCCCTACCAGGAAAGCGGTCAGTGGCGTTCCAGCGCACTCACCAGGTCGTGAAAGGCGGCCCGGTTGGAGTCGTTGAGCCCCATCAGGATGCGGTGAGCCTCCAGCACCTTGGCCTTTACCACTTCCTCGGACTGATCCTGCGACGGCAGATCATCCAGGCAATCCGGGCACGGCACCGGGCCCTCGACGATGTTGAACACCTGATCGAAGCCCATGGACTCGAGCAGACGGGTGATATCGTCGTGAGTGGTGACCACGGTCGGCAGCAAGCCCACCTTCTGCCGCGAGAGGATGGACAGCTTGGCCAGCAGACCGAGGGTCGTGCTGTCGATACTGCGGGTCTCGGTCAGGTCGATGACGATGGCCGAGAAATTCAACGCGGTAAAAATCTTTTCAATCGTGGCATCCAGCGCCGAACACAAGGTCAGGCGGACTTCACCGACGAATTTCAGGACGAAGGTTCCATCCTGCTCGGCAAATTGGATGCGACCGGGGCTTATCCCAGGATTCATGCAAGGTTCCTGCTCAACACCAGCAAGGCGATATCATCCGGCATCTCGCCCAGATTGGCCAGACCGAGAACTTGACGCAAACCGTCTAGGCTGCCGCCGGCCTGGCTAACTAGTTGTGGCAACGCCAATTCCTTGTCCTTGAGCGTATCGCCTGGGAGCAGGTCGAGAATGCCGTCGGACAGCAGCGTAAGACTGAAAGACTCGGGTAACGCCATTACGTAGTCGCTGTACTCTGCTTCTTCGAACAGACCGACAGGCAACCCGCGCCCCTCCAGGTAACGTGCCTGGCCACCTTCGTACAACACGGGTAAGGGCAGATGCCCGCCGATGCTGTAAGTGAACTGGCCGCTTTCTTCGTCGATCACCCCGCCCAGCATGGTCACGTGCTTGCCCAGCTTGCAGTTGATCAGGCCACGGTTGATGTGCCCGAGCACATCGGAGGGTTTGAACTCAGGCAGCGTACCGCCACGGCGCCACTCGTAGAGCAGACGCGTGGTCATGAACTTGAGCAGTACGGTGACGAACGCCGACGAAGCGCCATGCCCTGAAACGTCAGCGAGGTAGAAAGCGATACGTCGCTCGTCGATACGGAAGTAGTCGACGAAGTCACCGGACAGGTACAGAGATGGGATGATCTGGTGGGCAAAGGTCAGGCCATCGGCCTGCCAGGGCGTCACCGGCAGCATGTTCATCTGCACCTGGCGACCGGCGTTCTGGTCTTCCTGCAGCAGGTGCAGGCTGGCCTGCAGTTCGCGGTTGGTGGCTTCCAGCTTCTCGCGATAACGCTGGTTCTCCACACGCAGGCGCGAACGATCCAGAGCGCGGCGCACTGAATGCTCGAGTACCGCCAGGTCTTCCAGAGGCTTGATCAGGTAATCGGCCGCCCCCAGGCGCAAGGCTTCGACCGCGTCATTCATCACGCCCGCGCCGGACACGACGATAACCGGTACATCCACACCCAAAGCGTTGATACGACGAATCAGCTCAAGACCGTCGACCTGCGGCATGCGCAGGTCACAGATCATCAGGTCGGGGCTTTCCTGCTGGAAGACTTCCAGACCCTGCAGACCGTTGTTGGCCTGCAACACCTTGAAGCCGCTGTCCTCGAGATAGGCCGCGAGGCTCGCGCGTACGACGTCGTCGTCGTCGATGATCAGCAGAGTGGCACTGGTTTTGTGCATGGGTAATCCAGGCAAACTGCGCCGGAGCAATTGAGTTGCAGCCGAGGCGCAGCGCCGCAAAGGGGTGCCAGGGCAATTTCAAGGGGCAGACGGTACTCCCATCCGCCTGCCGATTCAAGCCGGCGCCGGTCGTCGTTCGGCGGCTTTACAGGGTAAATCGGCGAGGGTTATAAGTGCCGCGGGAAAGATCATAAGAAGAGGGTGGCGTCCATGAGTCAGAACGATCGAGCGTACAGCGAGAAACGCGACTTCATCCGCATGCGACTGGAAGCGCCAGTCACTCTGCACCACGCTGGCGGCGAAACATCAGCACTGTGCCTGGATCTGTCGAGTACCGGCATGCAAATCGAGGCGAACGTCAGCTTGAGCATGGGCGACAAAGTACGCGTCCACATCCCGTCCGACCATAGCGAACTGGCCGGTCTGGATGCCCAGGCCGAAGTGGTTCGCATCGCTGATCTGGACGATGGCAGGCAGTCTCTGGGGCTGGCCATCCTGTCGATGAGCTGAAACCAATAGCAACGAAAAAGGCGGCCAGAGGCCGCCTTTTTTCATGGCTAACGCCTTAGAAGTCGTCTTCGACCTCACCGTCCTTGACCTTGAACTCACGGCTCTGCAGGTAGGCGTTACGGATGAAGATGTACTTGTCACCGCTGATCAGACGCTCGGCCGACAGCAGGCTGGCACGGGTGTCGATGATCTCCACGCCCATGGCTACGTTACGGGTCGGCACGTGATCCATGTACGGATACGGGGTGAGGAAGCTGTCAGGCACCCGCCCAGTGGCATCACGTACGGTGCTGGGGCCGAGGAACGGAATCACCAGATACGGGCCGCTGTTCAAACCCCAGACACCCAGGGTCTGACCGAAGTCCTCGTCGTTCTTCTGCAGGCCCATGTGCTTGGCCACGTCGAAGAAGCCCAGCAAGCCGAAGGTGGTGTTGAAGATCAGACGGCCGGTATCGACACCGGCGTTGTGCAGTTTGCCTTGCAGCACGTTGTTGGCCAGGTTGCCCACATCGCCGATGTTGCCGAAGACATTGTGTATGCCATCTTCCAGAAACTGTGGGGTTACGGCCTGATAGCCCTGCGCGATCGGTTTCAGCGCATAGGTATCGAGGGTATCGTTGAAGCGGAAGATCGGGCGATTGAAGCTCTCCCAAGGATCTTCTTCCGAAGCGGCCTGGCTCACGGCAGGCATCAAGCTCAGGCCAACGAGCGCCATCAGGCTGCCCAGGCGCGCGACCCAGCGAGCACCAATCACATGCATTGAAATCTCTCCTTGAGGAAAATAATGTGGCCACCGCCAGCGGCCCGAAGACCGCGTAGTATAAAGCCTGGAGCCCCGCTTGGGCAGCATAGTGAACAAATGCGATGACCGATAAGACTCTGCTACATACTGCGCGTATCCCCGTACGCTGGGGCGACATGGACAGCTACGGGCACGTCAACAACATCATCTACATGCAATATCTGGAAGAAGCTCGGGTAGCCTGGTTCAAGCTGGCCGGGGTAGCGATGAGCAACGTGCCATTCGGCCCGGTGGTACTGCAAACCCAGCACACCTATCTCAAGCCCGTGGTGCACCCTGCCACCGTAGTGGTCGAGTTGCGTGCTGGCGCGGTTGGCCGCAGCAGCCTGGTGATCGAGCACAGGCTGACGACCGTGGAAGATCCACAGACGGTTTACGGCGAGGGCTACTGCAAGCTGGTGTGGATCGATCATGCCAAAGGTAATTCCGTGGCGCTGCCTGAGCATGTGCGCGCCTTGTTCAGCGTCATCTGACGGTCATATTGCGGTCATCCGCTGGCGCTAGATTGGGTGAGGCCACTGCCACGGATGCCCCCATGCCCCACGCTTCCCCAACCGCCCTGATCTTCGAGCTTTCCGGCTGCCTGGTCGATTTCGGTGCCCGGACGTTGCCAGTCGCGCTGCAACGCCTATATCCGCAGCGCGAACGCCCTGCCCTCGCCAGCACGGCCGAACAGGCCCTGGCCAGCATGCTGGGAACGACTCCCGACACTGCCCAACTGCAGGATCTGCAGCAGATGCTCAGCGAAGTGGCCGACGAGCATAGCGAACTGACACCCGGCGCCGCTCAACTGCTCGCCGCACTGTACGCCGACGGCATACCCTGCGCCTGGCTCGATGCCCTACCCCCCGATGCCAGCCTGCGTTTGGCCGAGGCCTTGCCGACACCTGTCAAAGCCGTGCTCACCCACCAGGCCAGGCCCTGGCCGGCTCCAGACAGCTGCTGGCAGGCCCTGAGTCAGTTGGGTGTGCAGCGCCTGGAAGGCTGCATTCTGGTCAGCGGCAACCCGCTGCTACTACAAGCCGGGCTCAATGCCGGCTGCTGGACGATCGGCCTGGCCGCCTGCGGCCCGCTGTGCGGCTATGCACCCGCCGACTGGCAGGCACTGGATGCGAGCGAGCAGGAACGTCTACGCGCCGAAGCCACGCTGCTGCTCTACCGGCTAGGCGTGCATGCGGTGGTCGACCATCTAGAGGCGATAGGCGCCAGCCTTGAAGACATCGGGCTACGTCGGCAGAAAGGCGAAAAGCCCTGACACATTTGACCCGAGTCAGGCAAAGCCGGCGTGCTTGAATTACCCTGCAGGTACGGGCTGAAAACTTCCGGCAGCGCCAGGGGTCAATGCCTATGCCTATTCGATAAGGGAGAACTCTATGCCAGCGAATGACCTGCAGCAGCAACTGGAAGCCCTTCACCAGCACCTGGCCCAGGACACGCCGCTCAGCGAAGAAGAACGGGCATCGCTTTACCTTCTGACCCAGGAGATCGAAGTGCAGCTGGCGCGTGAAGCCGCAGCAGCGCCCGATGCCACGCTGGTCGATGGCGTCAACCTGGCAGTGGAACGCTTCGAAGCCAGCCACCCGACACTTGCCGGTACCCTGCGCAACATCATGCAAAGCCTGGCCAACATGGGTATCTGAATGCACCAGCCCTGGCAGAAGCCGGGGTATCACTCAAAATGCCGCCACCCCTGCCGGGCTGGCGGCATTTTCATGCGCTACTGACGCACCAGACGCCCGTTTTCCGGGACGATGGCGGCGGTGCTGCGGTACGGATTGATGTCCAGGCCACCGCGGCGCACGTAACGCGCATAAACGGTCAGGGATTGCGGCTGCAGCAGACGCTGCAGATCGAGAAAGATGCGCTCCACGCACTGCTCGTGGAAGTCCGCGTGCTGGCGGAAACTCACCAGATAAGCCAGCAGGCTGGCGTGATCCAGCGCCGCGCCACGGTATTGCACGACCAGGCTGCCCCAATCCGGCTGACCGGTGACCGGACAGTTGGACTTGAGCAGATGGCTGTGCAGGCTCTCCTCCACCACGCGCTCGGCATCACAGCGCAGCAGCTCCGGCTGCGGGTGGTCGTACTGGCTGACGCTGACCTCCAGCTCATCGATGCATTGGCCCGGCAGCGTTGCCACGCCCTCGCCCGCCACCTCGGCCAGCGAGCGCAGGCGCACCGCCACCGGCTTGCCGGCTACCGCCGACAGATCGCGCGCCAGCGTCGCCTGTAGCTCATCCCAGCTGGCAAATACCGTCTGGTTCAGCGAGTTGAGGTAGAGCTTGAAGGACTTCGATTCGATGATGTTCGGCGAATCCGCCGGGATGGCGAACTCGCCGATCGCCACCACGGGCTTGCCAGACGGCAACAGCCAGGAAAGTTCGTAGCAGTTCCAGTAGTCCACGCCCTGATACGGAAGGCTCGCGCCATCCAGGCCCAGCTCTACCCACTTGGTGGCGCGTGAGATGGGGAACAGCAGCTCGGGGCTGTACTCGGCGATGTACTGGCTGGACTTGCCCAGCGGGGAATGTTCGGCAGGGTGCTGCATGGCGCGCAATCCAGGGTAGCGAAAAACCGGGCGAGTTTAACGGGTTGGCCGGCCAGTCGCACGCACCAAACCAGATGCAACCTCGTCGTAGGGTGCGCCACGCGCACCGGCAGTTTACAAAGCCAACACCATGGGAGTGGGCTGTAACCGCAGCCAAAGGCGCACCGCTAAAGCGCCTTCCACAACATCAAGCGTCGACCTGCACGGTCGAGAAAGCCGGTGCGCGCGGCGCACCCTACGCGGCGGCCGGCTCGTCCTCGATCACCCGCAGCGGCGCCCAACGGCGCAGCAGCAGGTACAGCGCGGGGATCACGTAAAGGGTGAAGAAGGTGCCCACGATCAGCCCGCCAACGATCACCAGGCCGATCTGCTGGCGGCTCTCGGCGCCTGCACCGGTGGCGATGGCCAGCGGCAACGAGCCGAGCACCATGGCGCCAGTGGTCATCAGGATCGGCCGCAGGCGCTGTACCGAGGCTTCGATCACTGCAGCGCGTAGCTCCCTGCCCTCACGCAGCAGGTGGTTGGCGAACTCGACGATAAGGATGCCGTGCTTGGTGATCAGGCCGATCAGCGTCACCAGGCCGATCTGCGAATAGATATTCAGCGTGCCGCCGAATAGCGTCAGGGCGAGCAAGGCGCCAGCCATCGACAAGGGCACGCTGAAGAGGATGATCAGTGGGTCGCTGAAACTCTCGAACTGCGCGGCGAGCACCAGGAAGATGAACGCCAGAGCCAGGGCGAAGATCAGCACGATGCCCGAGCTGGACTCCTTGAAGTCACGCGAGGTGCCGGTGTAGTCGTACTGGGTTTCCGGCGGGAATACCTCGCGGGCGCCAGTCTCCAGATAGTCCAACGCCTCACCCAGGGTGTAACCGGTGCCGACGTTGGCGCTGATGGTCACTGCGCGCAACTGGTTGAAGTGGTTGAGTTCGCGCGGCGCCACCGTCTCGCGTACCGAGATCAGGTTGGACAGTTGCACCATGCCGCCGTCACGGTCACGCACGTAGACGCGATCCAGATCCTGCGGATTGCTGCGGTCGATGTCCTGCAGTTGCACCAGCACATCGTACTGTTCGCCGTTCTGTTTGAAACGGGTGACCTGGCGACTGCCGAACAGGCTTTCCAGGCTGCGACCGATCACCGACACATCGGTGCCGACCGCCACCGCCTGCTCACGGTTGACGGTGATCTTGAGCTGCGGCGAGTTGAGCTTGAGGTCGCTGTCCAGCCCTTCGAGGCCCGGATAATCGCGCATGCGCTCCATCAACTGGTCGACATAACCCTGCAGCTCGGCGTACTCCATGGACGAGCGGATGACGAAGTTGATCGGCTGGTTGCGCGCACTCTGCCCCAACGGCGGTCGGTTGACCGGCGTGACGCGCATGCCGGCGATATCCTGCAACTGCGGCAGCAGTTCGTTGCGGATCTCGAACTGGCTGCGTGAACGCTCGCCCCAATCCTCCAGCTTCATGAAGGAAATACCCTGCGCCACCGTGGGGAAGCCGGCGATCATCAGGTAGCGGTTGGTCTCGGGAATGCTGGCGTAGGCCGCCTCCACCTCGCGGGCATAGCGCGCCGTGTAATCGATGGTGGCGCCATCCGGCCCGTTGAACACGCCGACGATTGTGCCGGTATCCTCGGTCGGCGCCAGCTCCGAGCGCAGGCCACCGAACAGCCAGGCGCACAGCACGAAGGCCCCGAGCAATACGCCAAGCACCAGCGGCCAGGCGCGCAGGGCGCGATCCAGGCTGTGCTTGTAGCTGTAGGTCAGGCCGTTGAGAAAGCCTTCGATCAGGTTGTACACCCGACCATGCTGCTCGCCCGGCTGATGCGGCTTGAGTAACACCGCACACATCATCGGCGTCAGGGTCAGGGCGACGAAGCCGGACACCAGCACCGAACCGGCCAGCGTCCAGGCGAACTCGGTGAACAGCTTGCCGGTGGTGCCCTGCATGAAACCGATGGGGGCGAACACCGCCGCCAGGGTCAGGGTCATGGCGATCACCGCGAAGGCGATCTCACGACTGCCCTTGAAGGCCGCCTGCATGGGTTTCATACCCGCCTCGATATGGCGGTGGATGTTCTCCAGCATGACGATGGCGTCGTCCACCACCAGACCGATGGCCAGCACCATGGCCAGCAGGGTCAGGGTGTTGATGGTGAAGCCCATCAGCGACATCAGGGCGAAGGCGCCGATCAGCGACACCGGAATGGTCACCAGCGGGATCAGGGTCGCGCGCAGCGAGCGCAGGAAGATGAAGATGATCAGGATGACCAGCGCCACCGCTTCCCAGATGGTGGTGAAGACGTTGTCGATGGATTCGCGGATGAACTGCGAGTTGTCGTTGGCCACCGTCATCTTCATGCCGTCGGGCAACAACGCCTTGATCTCGGGCCAGGCGGCCTGGAGCCCATCGGAAATGTCCAGCGGGTTGGCCGTGGCCTGTTTGACCAGGCCCAGAGTCACCGCCGGCAGGCCGTTGAAGCGCACCACGGTGCGCTCGTCGCGCGGCCCCACTTCGGCGCGACCGACATCGGACAGGCGCAGCAGGTAGCCCTGCGAGTCATCGAGAATCAGCTCGTTGAACTGCTCCGGGGTACGCAGATCGGTTTCCGACAGCACGCTGAACTCACGCTCGCGCGACTCGATGCGCCCAGCCGGGATTTCCACGTTCTGCCGGCGCAGGGCGTCTTCCACGTCCTGCACGGTAAGGTTGTGCGCGGCGAGCTTCTCCGGGTCGAGCCAGATACGCATGGAGAAGGTGCGCGCACCGCGCACCTGCACTTCGGAAACGCCAGGAATGGTCTGCAGGCGATCCTTGATCACCCGCTCCAGCACGTCGGTGATCTCCATGGCGCTGTGCTGCTGACTGTGGAAGGCGATCCACACCACCGGTTGAGCGTCGGCCTCGACCTTCTGCACGATGGGCTCGTCGACCTCGTCCGGCAGCAGGTTGCGCACCCGGCCGAGGCGATCACGCACGTCGTTGGCCGCCTCGTCGGCGCTGCGGCCAAGACGGAACTGCGCGGTGATCTGGGTGTTTTCCGCGCGGCTGATGGACGTGACGAAATCCAGGCCCTCGATCCCCGAGAGTACGTCCTCCACCGGCTGCGCCACCTGCGACTCCATGATCTCCGGGCTGGCGCCGGGATAGGTGACCTGCACGGTGACGATGGGCACATCGATATTGGGGTATTCGCGCACATTGAGGCGGTCGTAGGCCATCAGGCCCAGCAGCACCACGATCAGCGACAGGACGGTGGCGAATACCGGCCGGCGGATGCAGACATCCGACAGCGTCACGGCTGGCGCTCCCCGCTCTTGGTACGCACGCTCAGGCCTTCACGCACGCGCTGCCAGCCGGCGCTGATGACAGTTTCGTCGCCCTGCAACCCTTCACGCACTTCCACCAGGCCGTCGAAGCGCTTACCCAGCACCACCTCGCGGCGCTCGACCTGGTCATTGACCACTAGGTTGACCAGCAGCTTGTCGCCCTGCGGCATCACCGCTTCTTCCGGAATCACCAACGCCTGCGGCCGCTCTTCGAGGATCACCGAAACGCGAACGAACTGGCCTGGACGCAGGCGACGGTCGTCGTTACCGATATGCGCACGGATCGCCTGGCTACGCCCGGCTTCGTCCAGGCGCGGGTTGATGGCGAAGATTTCGCCGCGAAAGCGTTCATCCGGGTAAGTGTCGAGGGTGATTTCCACGGTCTGTCCCAGGCGCACCTGCGACACGGCCTTCTGCGGGATACGGAAATCGACCTTGAGCGGATCGAGCACTTCCAGGTTGACGATGTTCTGCCCGGCGCTGAGGTAGTCGCCGACGCTGGCCTGGCGCAGGCCGAGCACACCATCGTAGGGCGCCTTGATCTGGGTCTTGTCGAGTCGCGCCTGGGCCAGTGCCAGGCTGGCGCGCGCGGCCTGTTGCTGACTCTGCGCCTCGTCTAGCGCCTGGGCATTGCTGGCGCCGCGCTGGAATAGCATCTGCGCGCGCTGATGGTTCTTTTCCGCAAGGTCGAGATTGGCGCGAGCCTGGGCGAATTCGGCGCGGGTGATGGCATCGTCGAGGCTGACCAGCAGATCGCCGGTCGTCACCGCCTGGCCCTCGCGAAAATGCAGCGTCGCCAGGCGACCCTCAACTTCCGGGCGAATCATCACCGACTCGTCGGAACGCAGCGAGCCGAAGGTGATCAGCTCGTCGCGTACCTCCATCTGCCGCACCGCCACGACCTCGACCATCGGGCCTTCGGCTGCACTCACAGGCGCAGCGAACACACCCAGCAACAACCATGGAAGAGCACGCAACAGCACGGTCATGATCAGCCCCTTTTCTCGGTAGAGGCGGAGTCTAACCGGCTGCTCGGTTACTGACAGCTGCGCAAGTTATTTCCCTATGTTTTTTCGGTCGCCACCACGCCCCGTAGGAGCGGCTTCAGCCGCGAGCGTCAACCGTAGCTCGGATGACACAAGCATGTAGCCGCGGCTTGCGCCGCGAAAATCGCGGATGAATCCGCTCCCACAAAAGCGTCACTGACGCATGCCTCGGCCGCTGACCAGCAGACGAATGCACAGCGCATAAAGCACAGCGGTAGCCAGCAGCATGAAGCCAATGGCCACACCGATACGGATGTCGGAAACCCCGAGAATGCCGTAACGGAAGGCGTTGACCATGTGCAGGATGGGGTTGCCCAGCGACACCGCCTGCCAGAACGGCGGCAACAGGGTGATGGAATAGAACACCCCGCCCAGGTAGGTCAGCGGCGTCAGCACGAAGGTCGGGATGATCGAAATATCGTCGAAGTTGCGCGCATACACTGCGTTGACGAAGCCGCCGAGGGAAAAGATGGTCGCGGTCAGCAGCACCACCAGCACGGTCACACCCAGGTGATGTACCTGCAAGTGGGTGAAGAACAACGACAGCAGCGTGACGATGAAGCCCACGGCCAGCCCGCGCAGCACACCGCCGACGACGAAACCGATGAGGATGGTGTGCGGCGAGACCGGCGAGACCAGCAGCTCCTCGACATTACGCTGGAACTTGCTGCCGAAGAAGCTCGACACCACGTTGCCGTAGCTGTTGGTGATCACCGACATCATGATCAGCCCTGGCACGATGTACTCCATGTAGGTGAAGCCACCCATGTCACCGATCTGCCGGCCGATCAGATTGCCGAAGATGACGAAGTACAGAACCATGGTGATCGCTGGCGGCAGCAAGGTCTGCGGCCAGATCCGCACGAAACGGCGCACCTCGCGGTGAACGATGGTGCGCAGGGCTACCAGGTTGGCGGCGAATTCGCTGTTGAGGTACTGAGAGGTCATAGCGCCACCTTGGCCAGGTTCTTTTCCACCAGAGAGACGAACAGCTCCTCCAGGCGATTGCTCTTGTTACGCAGGCTGAGCACCTCGACCTGCTGTTGCGCCAGTTGCTGGAACAGCGCATTCAGGCCCTGGCTCTTCTCCACCTGCACCTCCAGGGTGTGGTGGTCGATCAGGCGCGCGGGATAGCCTTGCAGCTCCGGCACGGTGCTATAGGAATCCTTGAGATCGAAGAGAAAGGTCTCGACGTGCAGCTTTTTCAGCAGATCCTTCATGCTGCTCAGCTCGACGATACGACCGTGGTCGATGATGCCGATGTTGCGACAGAGCTGCTCGGCCTCCTCCAGATAGTGGGTGGTGAGGATGATGGTGGTGCCCTGCTTGTTCAGGTCAGTGAGGAAGCTCCACATCGAACGGCGCAACTCGATGTCCACGCCAGCGGTCGGCTCGTCGAGGATCAGCAGGCGCGGCTGGTGCACCAGCGCACGGGCGATCATCAGGCGGCGTTTCATGCCACCGGAAAGCTCGCGCGAGGCCACATCACGCTTGTCCCACAGGCCGAGCTGGGTCAGATACTGCTCGGCGCGCTCCTTGGCGATGGAGCGCGGAATGCCGTAGTAACCGGCCTGGGTGACGACGATGTCGAACACCTTCTCGAACTGGTTGAAATTGAATTCCTGCGGCACCACGCCCAGGCAGCGCTTGAGCGCGTAGGGCTCGCGGTCGAGGTCGTGGCCGAACACGCTGACCGTGCCGCCGCTCTTGTTCACCAGCGTGGAAAGCACGCCGATGGTGGTGGACTTGCCGGCGCCATTGGGGCCGAGCAAGGCGAAGAAGTCACCTTCGGCGACGTCCAGATCGATGCCGTGCAGGGCCTGGAAGCCGTTGCCGTAGGTCTTGGTCAGCTGCCGAATGGACAGAGCAGTTGTCATGACGTGCCTTTGCGCAATGAATAGAAGTTCGTCTTGATGGCTGCAAACACAGCCATCAAGCCACTAGATGGGTTGAGCCTATCATCAGGTCAGCGCGGTCATCACCGCCTTGCAGTAGGCCGGACGCTCCTTCAGACGCCCATACCAGGCTTGCAGAGCCGGCAACTCGGGGCGCTGGATGGGCATCTCGAACCAGGCGTAGACGAAACTGCCCAGAGGGATGTCACCCATGGCGAAGCGCTCGCCAGACAGGAAGGGTTGCTCGGCCAGCGCCCGTTCGGGCATAGCCAGCAGCTCGCCACAACGGGCCAGGGCGGCGGCGATCTTTGCCGGGTCGCGCTCTGCCGGAGGCGTGCGCAGGGTGCCCCAGAACAGGTCGCGGAAGACCGGGGCGAAGGCGGAGGTGGTCCAGTCCATCCACTTGTCGCCGCGGGCACGCAGCGCCGGATTCTCGGGATAGAGATTGCCCGCGGAATAACGCGCGGCAAGGTAGCGGACGATGGCGTTGGACTCCCAGAGCACCAGTTCGCCATCCTCTACCAGCGGCACCAGGCCGTTGGGGTTCTTCGCCCGGTATTCGAGATCGTTGACCAGTCCGAAAGCGCCCCCGGCATCGATCGCCTCGTAAGCGACACCGACCTCCTCGGCGGCCCAGAGCGCCTTTCTCACGTTGGACGAATTCTTGCGGCCCCAGATTTTCAGCATCTGTGATTGTCCTGTCATTTCACGAGGCGTCGATTCTAGAGGCAATCCCCCCCTGCTTGGCCAAGGATTTGCGTTGATAACGCATATCGACCAGAGCGGGGTGGCGGATGGACGAATGCATGCCTGGGCCAAGGCGCGAAGCCCAACACAGCGAGGAGGCGCCAGCCTACTGCGTTGTTACGGCGGCAGCAGCCTCGTCATGAAGATCACCGCTCACCAAGACCGCATCCGTCTCGAACAGATGCGGGTAGCAATCGCGCAGGTGCGCGAAGAACAACTGTTCCGGCAGATCCTCGAACTGGCCGTGGTCATGCAGGTACTCCATGTAGCGCTCACCCCTGTCGTTGTAGGGATGGAAGACGCTGTCATGCACACCGTCGAACTCCAGCGGCGTCACTTTGAACACCCGGCACAGTGCCTCGTTGAACGCCGGTGTGGCCTTGACCCAGCGCCCATCCAGATACAGCTCGGTATAGCCGTGCATGGCGAACACTTCGCTGCGTAGCAACTCCAGCAGACGTGGCGTCGACAGGTGATTGCGCACGTCGGCCAGGCCGATACGCGCGGGAATGCCGCAATGCCTAGCACAGGCGGCAAGCAGATTGGCCTTGGGCACGCAGTAGGACTCACCTGCCGCCAGCGCGTGGCTGGCCTTCAATGTCTGCGCGTCGAGGCTGAAGGCATAGGGGTTGTAGCGAACCTCGTCACGCACCGCCAGATACAAGGCCACGGCCTGACTGGTCGGTTCTCGTGATGCACCACGCCAACGTTCGGCGAACTCGACTACCGCGGGATGGTCACTGTCAATGAAGCGGCCGGGACGTAGATAGGTCTGCATGACGGGTACTCCTGAAGTTCGCTTCAGTCTAAACCTGCCGATTGCGCCACGTTCACGACGATCCGGCCAAGCTCACCGCCCCTGCCGCCATTTATGGCTATGCTCGGGGCGTCGCCCGCTCGAATCATGGAGGAATGCACATGCTCGTCATCTGGTTGCTGGTTCTGCTGCTCGGGGTCGCCTACCTGGCCCATAGCCGTACCGCCGCCCTACCCGCCCTCGGCATCACCGCAGCCTACTTGCTGGCCATGGCGCTGTTCAGCCCGGTGCCGGGCTGGCTGCAACTGCTGCTATGGATCGTCACCGGCGCCGTAGCGGCGTTCATCCTGCTCGGTGATCTGCGCCGGCAACTGTTCACCAGCCCTCTGTTCGCCTGGTTCCAGCGCGTACTGCCGCCGATGTCGGCCACCGAACGCGACGCCATCGAAGCCGGCACCGTGTGGTGGGATGGCGAGTTGTTCAGCGGCAAGCCCGACTGGGACAAGCTGCTGGCCTACCCCAAGGCCAAGCTGACCGAAGAAGAACAGGCGTTCATCGACGGCCCCACCGAAGAACTCTGCGCGATGATCAGTGACTGGCAGGTTGGCCAGCAGATGGATCTGCCGGAGAAGGCCTGGGAGCACATCAAGCAGCATGGTTTCTTCGCCCTGATCATTCCCAAGGAGTACGGCGGCAAGGGCTTCTCGGCCTACGCCCACTCGCAGGTGGCGATGAAACTGGCCACCCGCAGCGGTGACCTGGCCTCCACCGTGATGGTGCCCAACTCCCTCGGCCCGGCCGAATTGCTGCTGCACTACGGTACCGAAGAACAGCGCAACCATTACCTGCCACGCCTGGCACGCGGCGATGACATCCCCTGCTTCGCCCTCACCGGCCCGCTGGCTGGCTCCGACGCTGGCGCCATGCCGGACACCGGGATCATCTGCAAAGGCCAGTACAACGGCGAGGAAGTGATCGGCCTGCGCCTGAATTGGGAAAAGCGCTACATCACCCTCGGCCCGGTGGCCACCCTGCTCGGCCTGGCCTTCAAGGCCTACGACCCGGATCACCTGCTGGGCGACAAGGAAGACCTGGGCATCAGCCTGGCGCTGATCCCCACCGATACACCCGGCGTGGAAATTGGCCGCCGCCACCTGCCACTAGGCGCGGCGTTCATGAACGGGCCAAACTCGGGCAAGGACGTGTTCATTCCGCTGGAGTACCTGATCGGTGGCCAGGAATACCTGGGCAAGGGCTGGATGATGCTGATGAACTGCCTGTCGGTCGGCCGCTCCATCTCCCTGCCGGCAGTCGGTACCGGCGCCGCCAAGTTCACCAGCCTCGCCACCGGCCAGTACGCCCAGCTGCGTGAGCAATTCAACGTACCGCTGGCCGCCTTCGAGGGTATCCAGGAGGCCCTGGCACGCATCGGCGGCAACGCCTGGCTGATGGACAGCGCGCGCATCCTCACTGCCAACGCCGTCGACCTGGGCGAGAAACCCTCGGTGCTGTCGGCAATCCTCAAGTACCACCTGACCGAACGCGGCCGCGAGTGCATCGGCCACGCCATGGACGTGCATGGCGGCAAGGGCATCATCATGGGCCCGAACAACTACCTGGCCCGCTCCTGGCAGGGTGCACCGATCTTCATCACCGTCGAGGGCGCCAACATCCTCTCGCGCAACCTGATGATCTTCGGCCAGGGCGCCATCCGCTGCCATCCCTACGTGCTCAAGGAAATGGCCCTGGCCGATCGTGACGACAAGGATCAGGCACTGGCCGAGTTCGACTCGCTGCTGATGAGCCATATCGGCTTCGCCGTCGGCAACGCCGCAAGCAGCTTCCTTCTCGGCCTGACGCTGAATCGCCTGGGCCAGGTGCCCGGCGACGACCTCAGCCAGCCTTACTACCGCGCGCTCAACCGCCTGGCCGCGGCATTCGCCCTGTGCGCCGACAGCAGCATGATGCTGCTCGGCGGCGACCTGAAGCGCCGCGAGCGCCTGTCCGCGCGCCTCGGTGACGTGCTCAGCCACCTCTACCTGGGCTCGGCTGCGCTCAAGCGCTACCACGACCTGGACTACCCAGAAGCCATTCGTCCGCTGCTGCGCTGGGCCATGGAGGAAAACCTCTACCACGCCGAGCAAGCACTCGATGACCTGCTGAGCAACTTTCCCAACCGCCTGTTCGGTTGCCTGCTGAAAGTGCTGGTGTTCCCGCTGGGTCGCCGCCATCAAGGCCCGAGCGACGAACTGGACGCCGAGGTGGCCGCGATCATCGGTCGCCAGGCCGGCGACCCAGCCCTGGAATCGGTGCTGGAAGGCTGCTATCGCCCGCAGGCCGATCAGGATTCGGTTGGCGCCCTGCAGCATGCGCTGAACCTGGTACAGGCCAGCCAGGATGCACGTAAACGCCTGCACCAGGCGCTCAAGGACGGCAGTCTGCAACCGACCCCAGGCCAGGACGCCATCGAAGCGGCGATTGCCGCCGGCATCCTCGACAGCGAACAGGGTCAACGCCTGCAAGCGGCCGAAGCAGCGCGGCGCCGGGTAATCGATGTCGACGACTTCGCCAAGGAAGAGCTCACGCTGGAGAGCGGCAAAGTGCGTTAACGCGAAGCGATCGTGGGAGAGGCTTCAGCCGCAAGTTTCTTGTATCGCGACTACGACTGCAGGGATGCAGGAGGTAGAGCGAAGCAGGATGCCCGAGCCGAAAGCCACTCCTACACGAAGGCCAGCCAAACGGGACAGCGGGCGCCAGGAACTCTATACTCCTGCGCCCGTTTTACCCTTCAGGAAACCGCACCATGGCCAGCCATCTCGAACACCACCTCGCCCTGCTCAACCACCTGCGCGGCATCCTCGTCGCCCTGGGCGAAGCCGAACAGGTGCTCGACGACAGCCACGCCCTGTTCATCGAGCGCTACGACGAACTGCTTGCCGAACTGCCGCGCGATCCGGTGTCCAGCCAGTACCTGGGCCAGGATCTGATCAGCCAGGTGTTCCACCGCTACCCACAGATCGCCCACCTGGTACCGCGTGACCTGCTGTGGTTCTTCGGCGGCGACTGCCTGCACTTCATGCCAGACGAGGAAATCGCCCTGTACCAGGCACTCGACGAGCGTCGCTTCGAAGCCGAGGAAAACGACGAGCCCTTCGACTGGAATCAGGAAAAACAGCTGCTGGCACTGCCCACCGACGGCTCCAAGCACTGATCGGCCAATAAACAAAAGGCCCGCACGGTAAACCGGCGGGCCTTTTGTTTTATGCCTGTACAAACGGCAGAAACGAAAACGCCGCTCGATTGAGCGGCGTTTTCGTTTATTTGGAGCGGGAAACGAGACTCGAACTCGCGACCCCGACCTTGGCAAGGTCGTGCTCTACCAACTGAGCTATTCCCGCAGTACAACTTGAAATGGCGTCCCCTAGGGGACTCGAACCCCTGTTACCGCCGTGAAAGGGCGGTGTCCTAGGCCACTAGACGAAGGGGACCTGGAACTTAATTTGAAACCCTGCCGAAGCAGCATTTCGAAAATCTGGAGCGGGAAACGAGACTCGAACTCGCGACCCCGACCTTGGCAAGGTCGTGCTCTACCAACTGAGCTATTCCCGCATTACAGCTTGAAAGTGGCGTCCCCTAGGGGACTCGAACCCCTGTTACCGCCGTGAAAGGGCGGTGTCCTAGGCCACTAGACGAAGGGGACACACCCCGGAACATCAAGCAACTTTCCGGCTTCCTTCGCTCTGTTTGTAGCATTGCGCTGGAAGTGGCGCGCATTCTATGGAGGCTTTGAGAGGTCGTCAACCTCTCTCTAAAAAATTTTTAAAATCAAAGACTTCAGCTCATAAATTGACATGGCACTAGGAGCCTCGCGGTCAAGCCACTACACTCGGACGAAAATCAGTGCTCGAGAGGTCTCAAGCTGTGTCCCCACTCGTGATAACCCTGCTGATCGTCGGTGGCATCGCCCTGTTGATGGTAATTGCCTACATCAACCACGCCGTCGAAAACAGCAAGCTGGACAAGGCCCGCCAGCGCGCCGATCTGCTCGATCGCATCCGCCGCTGCCAGGACGTTTCCGAGCGCATGCCCGGCCAGTTGATGACGCCTCAGTTGAAGCTGCTATTGAGTCAGCTGCAATTGCAGGTCAGCGAACGCCTGCTGCCACTGGACAAGCAGAACGCCACGCTCAAGAACGATATCGAAGCCCTTCGGGGTCAAGTCGCCCAGGGCGAATCCATCCCGGTGAAAAACCCTCCGACAGCCATCGCCAACGAAGCCAAGGCCAAAGAAGTGCGTTTCCTGCTGGAAAACCTCCATGCCCTGATCACCGGCTCGGTACAAGGCAACCTGCTGCCGGCCAGCGAGGGCAAGCACTGGATCAAGCAGATCCGCCAGATGCTGGTGCTGGTGCATATCGAATTCTTCAGCACGCTGGGCCAGACGGCCCTGCAACAGAATCACCCTGGCCAGGCACGCCTGGCCTTCGAACGTGGCGTGCAATACCTGCGCAAACAACCCGATGTAGCGCAGTACCAGGCGCAGCTCAAGCGCTTCGAAGACCAACTGGCACGCGCCAACGCCATGGTGCTCAACAGCACTGCGCCCTCAGCCGCGGAAAGCAGTGAGCTGACCGAAGGGCTGAAGAGCCTGGAAGACGAAGACTGGAAGAAGAAGAACATTTACGACTGAGCCACAGGCGTCCGGCGCCTGCCAGCCTGACAGGAGTTGCAATGAGCCTGACCGTTTATGGAGCGCCACTCTCCCCTTTCGTTCGCAAACTCTGCCTGTGCCTGATCGAGAAGGGCCTGGACTACCAACTCGAAGTGGTCATGCCCTTCGGCCAGCCCGACTGGTACCGTGAACTCAACCCGCTAGGCCGTATTCCCGCCTTTCGCGACGGTGACCTCACGCTCGCCGACTCCAGCGTCATCTGTCAGTACCTGGAAGAACGCTACCCTGAACGCCCGTCGCTGTACGGCGAAGGTGCCGAACAACGGGCCAAGGTACGCTGGCTGGAGAAGTACGCCGACTACGAGCTGGCGCCGCTATGCACCTTTACCGTGTTCCGTAACCGCGTACTGAAAGCCACCATGGGCCTGCCCTGCGACGAGGACAAGGTGCAGCAGGCGCTCAAGGACAAGCTGCCCAACCACTTCGATTACTTCGAAGCGAGCCTGGGCAATGAGCCCTACTTTCTCGGCCAACAACTATCCATGGCCGACCTGGCATTGGCCAGCCAATTGATCAACATGGAACACGGCGGCGAAAACCTGGACGCCGCTCGCTGGCCGAAGCTGTTTGCCCACTATCAGCGCATCAAGGCGAGCGCCTCCGTACAGCAGGTGCTGCCGCGCGAACTGCGCACGCTGGAGAAGATCGGCGCCAAACACTAACGCGCACGAAGCCCCCCAGGCGCTATCGTTCAGGCGTCGATACCGTAGGCCTTGAGCTGGTCGATAAACTGCGCCTCGTCCAATACCTTCACGCCCAGCTCGCTGGCCTTGGCCAGCTTCGAACCGGCGCCAGGCCCGGCCACCACGCAGTGGGTCTTGGCCGACACCGAGCCGGCTACCTTGGCGCCCAGGCTCTCCAGCTTGCCCTTGGCCACATCGCGACTCATCACCTCCAGCGTGCCGGTCAGCACCCAGGTCTGGCCGGCCAGCGGCAAGCCTTCGGCGATCTTCTTCTCACTTTCCCAGTGCATGCCGAACTCGCGCAGCTGCTGTTCGATAGCACGGGCACGCTGGGCGTTTTCCGCGCTGTCGAAGAACTCGCGCACGGCCTTGGCCTGCTTCTCCGGCAAGGTCTGGCGCATGTCCAGCCAATCGCCGCCGAGTACACCTTCCAGGCTGGCGAAGCGCTCGGCGAGCTTCTGCGCAGCACCCGGGCCAACGCTGGGAATATTGAGTTTGTCGAGCATGCCGCCGAGGGTGGCGATGGCGGTGAACTCGGCACTCAGCTCGCCCTCCTCCTGCAATTGCAGGCCGCATTCACCCAGCAAGGCATCAATCACCTGCTCGTTGTGGTCATCTTCGAAGAAGCTGTGAATCTCGTGCGCCACTTCCAGGCCGATATCGGGCAGGTAGGTCAGCACTTCAGGCAACGCCGTGCGCACGCGCGCCAGCGCAGCCAGGGAGCGCGCCAGCACCTTGGCGGTTTCCTCCCCCACATCGGGGATGCCAAGCGCGTAGATGAAGCGTGCAAGCGTCGGTCGCTTGCTGTCTTCGATGGCCTTGAGCAGCTTGTTGCTGGAGACCTCGGCAAAACCTTCCAGGCCGATGATCTGTTCGTACTGCAGCTTGTACAGATCCGCTGGCGAGCCGATCAGCTTCTCGTCCACCAGTTGCTCGATGGTCTTGTCACCGAGGCCTTCGATGTCCATGGCGCGGCGTGAGACGAAGTGGATGATCGCCTGCTTGAGCTGCGCCTGGCAGCTCAGGCGACCGACGCAGCGGTACACCGAACCGTCGCTGACCGATTCCTTGCCCTTGCTGCGCTTGATCAGCTGGGTACGTTCCACGGCCGAACCGCATACCGGGCACTGCTCGGGAATATGCACCGGACGCGCGTCCGCCGGGCGCCGTTCGGGCACCACGGCCATCACCTGCGGGATCACGTCGCCAGCGCGGCGAATGATCACCGTGTCGCCGATCATCAGCCCAAGGCGCGCCACCTCATCCATGTTGTGTAGGGTGGCGTTGGCCACCATGACACCAGCCACCTTGACCGGGTTGAGCCGCGCCACTGGCGTGACGGCGCCGGTACGACCGACCTGGAACTCCACGTCGAGCAGCTCGGTGAGTTCTTCCTGTGCAGGGAATTTATGGGCGATGGCCCAATGCGGCGTACGTGCACGGAAGCCCAGCTGCTGCTGATCCTCGATATTGTTGACCTTGAACACCACGCCATCGATGTCATAAGCCAGGCTCATGCGCCGCGCGCCGATATCGCGGTAGTACTCCAGGCAGGCCTCGACACCCTTGGCCAGCTTCAGCTCGCGGCTGATGGGTACGCCCCAGGCCTTCAGCTGTTGCAACATCCCCACCTGAGTGGCTGGCAGCTCGCCGCTGACCTGGCCAACGCCATAGCAACAGAACTCCAGCGGGCGGCTAGCGGTAATGCGCGGATCAAGCTGCCGTAGGCTGCCAGCGGCGGCGTTGCGCGGGTTGGCGAAGGTCTTGCCACCGCTCTCCGCCTGGCGCGCGTTGAGTTCCTCGAAGCCGGACTTGGGCATGAACACCTCGCCACGCACTTCCAGCACCTGCGGCCAGCCCTCGCCCTGCAGCTTGAGCGGCACATTGCGGATGGTGCGCACGTTGCTGGTGATGTCTTCACCCGTACTACCGTCACCACGCGTGGCACCGCGCACCAACTGGCCATTCTCGTAGCGCAGACTGACAGCCAGACCATCGAGCTTGGGTTCACAGCTGTACTCGACCTCGGCGCCGCCGCCGAACAAATCGCCGCCCGAAAGGCCCAGGCCATTTTGCACACTACGGTCGAACGCCAGCAGATCATCTTCTTCGAAGGCGTTGCCCAGGCTGAGCATCGGCACTTCGTGACGCACCTCGCCAAAGGCGCTCAACGCCTCGCCACCGACACGCTGGGTCGGCGACTCCGGCGTCACCAGCTCCGGGTGCTCGGCTTCCAGCGCCTGCAACTCACGGAACAGACGGTCGTACTCGGCGTCGGGCACGCTCGGCTCGTCCAGCACGTAATAACGGTAGTTGTGCGCGTCCAGTTCATTGCGCAGTTCGGAAATACGTTGGGCGGCGTCGGTCATGCTCGGTCTCTCAAACGAAAAGAGCAGCCTTGGCTGCTCTCTTTTGACTTCGTGTACGGGTCAGCGTTTCTGTGTCAGTTGCCGGCGTTCGAACTCGACGATGCGCTGGCGGTAGTGTTCGATGGTCTGCGCGGTCATCACGCTGCGCTGGTCGTCCTTCAGCTCGCCACCCAGCTCATGAGCCAGTTTGCGCGCGGCGGCGACCATCACGTCGAAGGCCTGCTTGGGATGACGCGGGCCAGGCAGGCTGAGGAAGAAGCTCACGGCGCGGGTACTGAAACCTTCGATATCGTCGAGATCGAAAGTGCCAGGCTTGAGCGCGTTGGCCATGGAGAACAGCACCTCGCCATTACCGGCCATGCTCTCGTGGCGATGGAAGATGTCCATTTCGCCGAAACGCAGGCCGCTCTCGAGGATGTTCTGCAGCAGGGCCGGCCCCTTGAAACCAATCTCGTCACGCGCCACCACGTTGATTACCAGCACCTCTTCGACCGGTGTGGCATCGGCAGCCGGCTTGGCAGATTTCTTCGGTTCTTGCGGTTCATCATCGACCGGGTTGAGCAAGGTCGGTACCGGCTCGTCGACGGCCAGATTGAGGTCACCCTGCTGCGGCTCGTTGCGCGTGCGGCGCGGCAGATCCTTGGCGCTCATCGACGGCAGGTCGTCTTCATCCAGTTGCGGTTCGTGATCACGATTGACGACACGCGGTGGGCTGAGCAGATCCGGATCGCTGTCGTCATCCGGCATATTGGCGAAACTGCGATCCAGCTTGAACTTGAGCCGACCCTTGCCGCCGCGCATGCGACGCCAGCCGTCGAAAAGAATGCCAGCGATAACGATGATGCCAATAACGATCAGCCATTCGCGCAGACCGAATTCCATGAAATACCCGACCCTTTAAAAATTCTGGTGAAAAAAAGATCCAATCAACCGGATCACAACTCAACTATAAAACGCGGCGCCAACTCCATGTTCTATCTGACGTTTTCCGCGTGTAACAAAAGTGGGCAATAAGCTAGCACGACGAAAGACAACTTTACACAGGGAGCCACATAAGGTTTTGCCTATATTCAGTTAACCTAACAGCGTTCTGCCATCACGCATCCACCATGGCCAGCGCCTCCTCGACATCCACCGCCACCAGGCGCGAGCAACCCGGCTCATGCATGGTAACCCCCATCAATTGATCGGCCATTTCCATGGCGATCTTGTTGTGGGTGATGTAGATGAACTGCACCGTCGCCGACATCTCCTTGACCAGTCGCGCATAACGACCGACGTTGGCATCGTCCAGCGGCGCATCCACTTCGTCCAACATGCAGAACGGCGCCGGATTGAGCTGGAAGATGGAAAACACCAGTGCCAAAGCGGTCAACGCCTTCTCTCCACCGGAGAGCAAATGAATGGTGCTGTTCTTCTTGCCCGGGGGCCGCGCCATGATGGTTACACCGGTATCGAGTAAATCTTCGCCGGTGAGTTCCAAATAAGCGTTGCCGCCACCGAAAACTTTTGGAAAGAGTGCCTGCAAACCGCCATTGATCTGATCGAAGGTATCCTTGAAACGGTTGCGCGTTTCCTTGTCGATCTTGCGGATGACGTTTTCCAGGGTCTCCAGCGCCTCGACCAGATCGGCGTCCTGCGCATCCAGGTAGCGCTTGCGCTCGGATTGCTGCTGATACTCGTCGATGGCCGCCAGGTTGATCGGCCCGAGACGGGCGATACGCGCAGCCATGCGCTCCAGCTCCTCCTCCCAGGCGCTCTCGCTGGCTTCGGCCGGCAGCGTAGCGATCACCCCGTGCAGGTCGTAGTTATCCTCGGCGAGCTGATCGGCCAAAGCCTTGCGCCGCACGTTGAGCGACTGCCAGTCCATGCGCTGCTGCTCCAACTGGCCGCGCAGCAGTTGCGCCTGCTGCTCGGCCTGGGTGCGGCGCTTCTCCGCATCGCGCAGTTCGCGGTCGGCATCTTCCAGCGCCAGGCGCGCCAGCTTGAGTTCGTCCTCGACCGCCATGCGCCGGTCGAGCAGTTCCTCGAGCTTCATGCGCAGCTCTTCCAGCGGCGCCTCACCCTCCTCCAGATTCAGCGACAGCTGTTCGCGACGCTCATGCAGGCGCTCGGCCTGCATTTGCAACCGTTCCAGCGCCTGGCGGGTGGAGTCGTGCTGCGCCTTGAGCGAGCCGACCCGCACCGCCAACTGATGGGCGTGATCCTTGTGCTGACGCGCCTCCTGGCGCACGCGATCAAGCCGCTCGCGCAGGTTGTCGCGGCTGGCCAGCAGGCTTTCGCGCTGCTCGTTGTCCAGCTCCATTGCGTCCAGGGCATCCTGCAGTTGCAGGCGCGACTCGCCCAGTTGCTCCTGTTCGATCTCGCGCTGCTCAGCCGCTTCCTGCAACTCGTCCTGCAAGCGACGACGGCGCAGACCCAGTTGCTCGGCCTTGGCCTGACTGGCGGAAAGGCGCGCCTTCAACTCGCCAAGCTGGCGACCGAGCTCCTGCCCCTGACGGCGCTGTTGCTCACGTAATTCTTCCTGGCGGCGCTGTTCGTCGCGCAGCCCCAGCAGGCGTTCGTCCAGCTGCGCCAACCCCGCCTCACGCTCCTCGCGCTCCAACTGCAGACGCTCAAGCTCCTGGCCACGCGCCAGCACGCCGCTGTCCGCCTCGGCAGCGCGGCGCACTCGCAGAAAGTGCCGGCCAACCCAATAACCGTCGGGGCTGATCAGGCTCTCGCCTTCAGCCAACTGTGCGCGGGCAGCCAGGGCCTGTTCCAGCGACTCCACCGGTCGTACACCAGCCAACCAGGGCGCCAGGTCATGGCTCGACTCGACCTTGTCCAGCAGGCTACCGGCACGGCGCGTACCGCCTTTGCCGGGATTGGCCAGGCGCAGCTCGCCCTGTTCCAGCGCGGCGAAATCCAGCCCGGCGAAATCATCCAGCAGCACCGCTTGCAGATCGGCGCCAAGCACGGTCTCCACCGCCAGTTCCCAGCCGACCTCAACCCGCAGGCCTTCGGCCAGACGCGGGCGTTGTAGCAGGTTCTGCTCGCGCAGCCATTCACCAGCCCCCTGTCCCGGATCGAGAGCAGCCTGCTGCAAGGCTTCCAGCGAGGCCAAGCGACCGTTCAGACGTTGCAGCTCACCTTGGGCCTGCTGCTGGGCCTGGCCGGCCTGCTGCAGTGTTTCGCGCAGTTGCTGCAGGCGTTCGCCCTGTTGCTCTTCAGCCAGTTGCAGGGCTTCGTGTTCCAATTCGCCGGCGGCCAGTTGCTCGCTCAGTTCAAGAATGGCGGCGTCTTCTGGGTCTGCGGCCAGTTGCTGCAGTTCTTCATTGAGGCGTCGCTGGCGTTCGGCCACACGCTCCAGGCTTTGCTCCAGCTGGGCGATGCGCGACTGCTGCACTTCGGCCTGACGGCGCGGCTCGGCGCTGCGCTGATTGAAGCTGTCCCATTGTTCCTGCCAGCCATGCATGGCGGCTTCGGCCTCTTCCAGCGCGGCAGCGGACTCTTCGGCGGCGACGGCGGTCATCTCCTGCTCGGGCAGGAGCATCTCCAGTTCTTCGCCGAGGGTGGCCAGCAAAGTGCGGTCGTGGCCGAGGTGCGACTCGGTCTCCAGGCGCGCCTTCTCCGCTTCGCGCAGGTCGTCCTGCAGCTGACGCAGACGCTGCTGGCCGTGCTGGATGCTCTGCTCGACGCGGGCAATATCGCCGCCCACCGAGTAGAAACGGCCCTGAACCAGATTGAAACGTTCCGACAGCTCGTGATGACCGTCGCGCAGGCGTTCGATACTGGCATCGGCGCTGCGCTGCTCGGCCACCAGCGCCTCGAAGGCGACTTCCTGATCGCCGATCACCTGCTCGCGGCTGCCGACCTGCTGGTTCAGCGTCTGCCAACGCAGGGCCAGCAGTTGCGCCTTGAGCTGGCGCTCCTCGGCCTTGTACTCCTGGTACTTCTCCGCCGCCTGGGCCTGACGGTGCAGGCGTTCGAGCTGGCGCTCCAGCTCCTCACGCAGGTCGGTCAGGCGCGCCAGGTTTTCCTGGGTGCGGCGGATGCGGTTCTCGGTCTCGCGGCGACGCTCCTTGTACTTGGAGATGCCGGCCGCTTCCTCGATGAAGTTACGCAGTTCCTCGGGCTTGGCCTCGATCAGCTTGCTGATCATGCCCTGCTCGATGATCGAGTAGCTGCGCGGCCCCAGGCCGGTGCCGAGGAAGATGTCGGTGATGTCGCGGCGCCGGCACTTGGTGCCGTTGAGGAAATAGGTGTTCTGCCCGTCGCGAGTCACCCGGCGACGGATGGAAATCTCGGCGAAGGCCGCATATTCGCCCACCAGCGAGTTGTCGCTGTTGTCGAAGATCAGTTCGATGGAGGCCTGGGTCACCGGTTTGCGGGTGTTGGAGCCGTTGAAGATGACGTCGGTCATCGACTCGCCACGCAGGTTCTTCGCCGAGCTTTCGCCCATCACCCAACGCACGGCGTCGATGATATTGGACTTGCCGCAACCGTTGGGGCCGACCACGGCCGCCATGTTGCTGGGAAAGCTCACCGTCGTCGGATCGACGAAGGACTTGAAGCCCGCCAGTTTGATGCTTTTCAGGCGCATCGCGGCTTAGCGCTCGGCCAGGGTCGCCAGCACCAGCTGGCAGTTGTGCTGACCGTAGGCCTGCAGCACTTCGCGGGCACGCTCGTGGTCACGGGCGATAATCGCTTGCAGCAGGCTGGCGAAGGTGCCCATGAACTGGCCCATCTCGCCTTTGCGTCGCTCCAGCGCCAGGTGATAGGTGCGGCTGATGGCCGGCAGCAGATTTTCCAGGGTTTCCTGCAGATAAGGATTGTCGGCAAAGGGAAAGGCGGCGCGCATCACATCGAAACTGCCCTCGACGAAGGCACCGATGTCTCCACGTTCCAGGCTGCCCAGAAGACGCTGCTGGATATCGATGAACGGCGCCAGGTCGGTTTCCACCTTCCAACGCTCGATCACCGCGCGGGCCAGCATGACGTACAACTCGATGCTCAGTGCATAAAGGCTGGTGACCTGGTGCGGGGTCAGCTCGGTGACCTGGGCGCCACGGCGCGGCAGGATCACGATCAGGTGGCGACGTTCGAGAATCAGCAGCGCTTCGCGCACCGAACCGCGGCTGACGTTGAGTGCCTGGGTGACCTTCTGCTCCTGAATGCGCTCACGCTCCTTGAGCTCACCACGAATGATGCGTTCGGCCAGGTAATGGGCAATTTGCTCGGCGAGGCTGTCCGGGGCCTTGAACGTCATGACATTCCTTATTTGCGTCGATCTAGCGGGCAGGCGGTCGAGTCTGGGAGCCCCGCCACGGCTGGGCGCAGGCCAAAAAATCAGTTGGCGAGTGTAACACAGGGTGTTACCGGGCCAAGCGTCCCGGTGAAGCGCTTTCCGTTCGAAAGGCTGGGCCTGGAAGTCTGGTCACAAAAACTGATTGTCCTACAATCCTACATATCAACCACAACAACAATAAATGAGGATTTTCCAATGTTCGAACGCCTTCCCTCACGCTGGATGCTCGCCTTGAAAAAGGTCGGCTACTGGATCTGGCTGATCCCGGTACTGGGCATTCCATTGAGCTATCACTGGTCTCTGGACAGCGCCCATGCCGACGCCTGGGCCTGGCTGGTGATCACGGTGGTGTTCGGCGTCATTCCCCTGCTGGATTTCATCGTCGGCCGTGACCCGGCCAACCCGGATGAACGCGACGAAGTGCCGGCGCTGGAAGCGCAGGGCTACTACCGCCTGCTGAGCCTAGCCACAGTACCGCTGCTGCTGGCAATGCTGCTCTGGAGCGGCTGGATTTTCGTCAGCTACGAAGGCTGGAGTTGGGTCGGCCAGCTCGGCTGGGTGCTGTCGGTGGGCACGGTGATGGGCGCTATCGGCATCACCGTCTCGCACGAACTGATCCACAAGGACGCGGCGCTGGAGCAGAACGCCGGCGGCCTGTTGCTGGCCGCGGTGTGCTACGCCGGCTTCAAGATCGAGCATGTACGCGGTCATCACGTGCACGTTTCAACGCCGGAAGACGCCTCCTCTTCACGCTTCGGCCAGAGCCTCTATTCGTTTCTGCCACACGCCTACAAGCACAACTTTCTCAATGCCTGGAGACTGGAGGCCGAGCGCCTGCGTCGCCGCGGCCTGCCGGTGCTGCACTGGCGCAACGAACTGATCTGGTGGTACGCCATCAGTGCACTGTTTCTACTCGGCTTCACGCTGACCTTCGGCTGGCTCGGCGCGCTGTTCTTCATCGGCCAGGCGGTGATGGCGTTCACCCTGCTGGAGATCGTCAACTACGTCGAACACTATGGCCTGCATCGACGCAAACTGGAAAACGGCCGCTATGAACGCACCAACCCGCACCACTCCTGGAACAGCAACTTCCTGCTGACCAACCTGTTTCTGTTTCACTTGCAGCGCCACTCCGACCATCACACCTACGCCAAGCGCCGCTACCAGGTGCTGCGCCACTTCGACGACAGCCCGCAACTGCCCAACGGTTACGCCGGGATGATCGTCCTCGCTCTGTTTCCCCCGCTGTGGCGCGCCGTGATGGATCCCAAGGTTCGCGCCTACTACGCCGGCGAAGAGCACCAGCTGAGCGAATCGCAGCTGACCTGAGCCCTGCTCGCCCTCATCCAGCCAACCCCGGCAGCGCAAGCTCCCGGGGTTTTGTCTTTGTAGGGTGCCGCGGGCCGTCCAGGTCGTGCGCAACAGCCATTCGCCATCTGGCATCGGTGCGCACGGCGCCCCCTACGGGAAGCCTGCAGCAGAGCCATTCCTGGCACGAAAACCGCTAGTCTGAAGTAATGAATCCCGCCCGCTGCGCTCATAACCGAAGTGCATGACAAGCAGCTGACCACAAGGTCAAATATTTGTTGACCCAAAAGTCAGAAAACTCTAGATTGCCTTTTATGGCCAGCCACGCCAGGGCCTTGCAATGCGTGCACATCACCTGGCGAGCCAACCGATTCATAACAATAAAGTGCCTGGAGGTCGTCCTTGATCCAGTTTTTACTCAACCGGGAGCTGCGCACCGAGCATGCCCTGGATCCCAACGTCACCGTGCTCAACTACTTGCGTGAACACGTCGGCAAAACCGGAACCAAGGAAGGCTGCGCCTCCGGCGACTGCGGTGCCTGCACCGTAGTAGTGGGCGAGCTGATTGGGGAGCGCGTACGCTATCGCACGCTCAACTCCTGCCTGACGTTCGTCTCCAGCCTGCACGGCAAGCAGCTGATCACCGTCGAAGACCTCAAGCACCAGGGCAAGCTGCACAGCGTGCAGCAGGCGATGGTCGACTGCCACGGCTCGCAGTGCGGCTTCTGCACCCCCGGCTTCATCATGTCGCTGTTCGCCCTGCAAAAGAACTCCAGCGGCTACGACAAGGGCGCCACGCTGGAAGCGCTGGCCGGCAACCTGTGTCGCTGCACAGGCTACCGCCCGATCATCGACGCCGCCGAGCAGGCCTGCTGCCAGAAGCAGCCGGATCAATTCGATGCCTTCGAAAGCACCACCGTCGCCCAGCTCAAGAGCATCGCTCCGCGTGAAACCGCCGAACTCAACAGTGGCGACAAGCGTTGCCTGGTGCCGCTGACCGTAGCCGATCTGGCCGACCTTTACGCCGCCAACCCCGAAGCCCGCCTGCTCGCCGGCGGTACCGACCTGGCCCTGGAAGTCACCCAGTTCCACCGCGAACTGCCGGTGATGATCTACGTCGGCCATATCGAAGACATGAAGCGCATCGAGGTGACCGACAAGAACATCGAGATCGGCGCCGCAGCGGCCCTCTCCGACTGCTATGAAGCACTGGCCAGCGAGTACCCGGACTTCGGCGAGCTACTGCACCGCTTCGCCTCCCTGCAGATCCGCAACCAGGGCACCCTGGGCGGCAACATCGGCAACGCCTCGCCCATCGGCGACGCCCCGCCCCTGCTTATCGCTCTCGGCGCGCAGATTGCCCTGCGTCAGGGCAACAGCCGGCGCATCCTGCCACTGCAGGACTACTTCCTCGACTACAAGGTAACTGCCCGCCAGGAAGCCGAGTTCATCGAGAAGATCATCGTGCCGCGCGCCCAGCCGAATCAGGCCTTCCGCGCCTACAAGGTATCCAAGCGCCTGGACGACGATATCTCCGCCGTCTGCGCGGCATTCAATCTGACCATCGAAAATGGCGTAGTCAGCGAGGCCCGCATCGCCTTTGGCGGCATGGCCGCCATCCCCAAACGTGCCGCAGCGTGCGAAGCCGCGCTGGTCGGCTCGGCCTGGTATCCGGGCGTGATCGAACGCGCCTGCAACGCACTGGCTGAGGACTTCACCCCACTGTCGGACTTCCGCGCCAGCAAGGAATACCGCCTGCTCGCCGCGCAGAATCTGCTGCGCAAGTTCTTCCTGGAACAGCAATCGCCCGAGGTCGAAACCCGGGTCACTGCCTACGCATAAGAGTTGGGGATAGAAAGATGTCCAGTCATATTCAGCACAAATCCCAGGAAGAGCTGGCCGAACTGTTCCGCGCCGGCATGACCAGCGGCGTCGGCCGCAGCGTCAAGCACGAGAGCGCGGACAAGCACGTGTCCGGCGAAGCGATCTATGTCGACGACCGCCTGGAGTTCCCCAACCAGCTGCACGTCTATGCGCGCCAGTCCGACCGCGCCCATGCGCGCATCCTGCGCATCGACACGAGCCCCTGCTACGAATTTCCGGGCGTGGCCATCGCCATCACCAAGGATGACGTACCCGGCCAACTGGATATCGGCCCGGTGGTCGCCGGTGATCCGCTGCTGGCCGATGGCAAGGTCGAGTACGTTGGCCAGGTGGTGCTGGCAGTGGCCGCCGACAGCCTGGAAACCGCACGCAAGGCAGCCATGGCCGCCATCGTCGAATACGAAGACCTGGAACCGGTGCTCGACGTGGTCGAGGCCTTGCGCAAGAAGCATTTCGTGCTCGACAGCCACACCCACCGCATCGGCGACTCGGCCAGCAAGCTGGCCGGAGCCAAGCACCGCCTGCAAGGCAGCCTGCATATCGGTGGCCAGGAGCACTTCTACCTGGAAACCCAGATTTCCTCGGTAATGCCCAGCGAAGACGGCGGCATGCTGGTCTACACCTCGACGCAGAACCCCACCGAGGTGCAGAAGCTGGTGGCCGAAGTGCTCGGTGTGCCGATGAACAAGATCGTCATCGACATGCGCCGCATGGGTGGTGGCTTCGGCGGCAAGGAAACCCAGGCCGCCGGCCCGGCGTGCCTGTGCGCGGTGATCGCACACCTGACCGGTCGCCCGACCAAGATGCGTCTGCCGCGCATGGAAGACATGAGCATGACCGGCAAACGCCACCCCTTCTACGTCGAGTACGACGTCGGCTTCGATGACGACGGCCTGCTGCACGGCATCGAGATGGATCTGGCCGGCAACTGCGGCTACTCACCGGACTTGTCCGGCTCCATCGTCGACCGCGCCATGTTCCACTCGGATAACGCCTACTTCCTCGGCAACGCCACCATCAACGGTCATCGCTGCAAGACCAATACCGCGTCGAACACCGCCTACCGTGGCTTCGGCGGCCCGCAGGGCATGGTCGCCATCGAGGAAGTGATGGACGCCGTCGCGCGCAGTCTGGGCAAGGATCCGCTCGAGGTGCGCAAGCTCAACTACTACGGCAAGACCGAGCGCAACGTCACCCATTACCACCAGACCGTCGAACACAACGTCATCCACGAGATGACCGCCGAGCTGGAAGAAAGCGCCGAGTACGCCCAGCGCCGCCGCGACATCATCGCGTTCAACCAGAAAAGCCCGGTGCTGAAAAAAGGCCTGGCAATGACCCCGGTGAAATTCGGCATCAGCTTTACCGCCACCTTCCTCAACCAGGCCGGCGCGCTGATCCACATCTACACCGACGGTTCGATCCACCTGAACCATGGCGGCACCGAGATGGGCCAGGGCCTCAATACCAAGGTCGCCCAGGTGGTGGCCGAAGTGTTCCAGGTCGATATCTCGCGCATCCAGATCACTGCCACCAATACCGACAAGGTGCCCAACACCTCGCCCACCGCAGCCTCCAGCGGCGCCGACCTCAACGGCATGGCAGCGAAGAACGCAGCCGAAACCATCAAGCAGCGCCTGGTGGATTTTCTCGTACGCGAATACAAGGTCACCCCGGAAGACGTCGAATTCCGCAACGGCCAGGTGCGCGTGCGTGACCACTTCCTGTCGTTCGAGGAGATGATCCAGAAGGCCTACTTCGGCCAGGTGTCGCTGTCCTCCACCGGTTTCTACCGCACGCCGAAGATCCATTACGACCGCAACAAGGCTGCCGGCCGTCCCTTCTACTACTACGCCTACGGCGTGGCCTGCGTGGAAGTGCTGGTGGACACCCTGACCGGCGAGTACCGCATGCTGCGTGGCGACATCCTGCATGACGTCGGTGACTCGCTGAACCCGGCCATCGACATCGGCCAGGTCGAAGGTGCCTTCGTCCAGGGCATGGGCTGGCTGACCACCGAGGAGCTGGTGTGGAACGCCAAGGGCAAGCTGATGACCAATGGTCCTGCCAGCTACAAGATTCCCGCCATTGCCGATATGCCCATCGACCTGCGGGTGAAGCTGGTGGAAAACCGCAAGAACCCGGAAGACACCGTGTTCCACTCCAAGGCCGTTGGCGAGCCGCCGTTCATGCTCGGCATCGCCGCCTGGTGCGCCCTGAAGGACGCCGTGGCCAGCCTGGCCGACTACAAGGTGCAACCGCAGATCGACGCGCCAGCCACGCCCGAGCGCGTGCTGTGGGGCGTGGAGCTGATGCGCAAGTTGAAAGCACAGACCAAGGCGGCCAGCGCTGCCGAGGTCGAACCGGCCTGACACGTAGCCCGGATGAAATCCGGGGGAACCCTGCCCCGGATTGCATCCGGGCTACGACTGGAAACAATGAGGTGTACAACAATGACAAAACACACCGAACCGAATAATCCACCCGCTCGCCCGGCGCCGGAGCCGATTCTCGATCCATCGCCGAGCAACTGGCGCCTGCCGCGCCCGGGACAGACCACGCCTTCCTGGAGGCTGAGCAAATGAGCTGGATCAGCGCTCTCGCCGAGCTGCAAGACAAAGGTGAAGCCTGCGTGCTGGTGACCATCATCGAGGAGCGTGGCTCGACGCCGCGCAACGCCGGCTCGAAGATGGTGGTCACCGCCGAGCGCATCTTCGAGACCATCGGCGGCGGCCATCTGGAATACAAGGCCATGGAGCTGGCCCGCGAAATGCTCGCCAGCCGCAGCCTGGACACTCGCCTGGAGCGCTTCTCCCTCGGCGCCAGCCTGGGCCAGTGTTGCGGCGGCGCCACCGTGCTGCTGTTCGAACCCATGGGCCAGCCGCAGGCGCAGATCGCCGTGTTCGGTGCCGGCCACGTCGGCCGCGCGCTGGTACCGCTGCTCGCCAGCCTGCCGTGCAAGGTGCGCTGGATCGACTCGCGGGAAAACGAATTCCCCGAGCAGATACCGGCCGGCGCGGAGAAGATCGTCAACGATGAAGTGGTCGATGAAGTGGATAACATGCCGCCCGGCAGCTACTACATCGTCATGACCCACAACCATCAGCTCGACCTTGAACTGACCGCAGCCATCCTCAAGCGTGATGACTTCGCTTACTACGGCCTGATCGGCTCGAAGACCAAGCGCGTCAAGTTCGAGCACCGCCTGCGCGAACGTGGTTTCACCGAGGATGTGATGGCGCGCATGCGTTGCCCGATGGGTCTGCCCGAGGTGAAGGGCAAGCTGCCGGTGGAAATCGCCGTGTCCATCGCCGGCGAAGTGATCGCCACCTACAACGCCACCTTTGGCCAAGAGGTGAAGAAAGGCGAGTCCAGCGTCGCGAGGTTATTGCCGGCCTCACGCCGTTCCTGATCCGGGCCGCCATGGCGCGTAGGGTGTCGCGGGGCCGCCTAGGCTGCGCGCACCGCCCCTATTTTTCCGGTGCGCATGGCGCACCCTACCCATGAGATTCGAACGATGAGCAACACCCGCAAAGCCTACCGCGCCGCCATCCTGCACAGCCTCGCCGACCCGGCCGTCGTCGGCGTCGAGCAGTCCTACCAGTATTTCGAGGACGGCATCCTGCTGATCGAGAATGGCAAGGTCGCCCAGGTCGGCGCTGCTGCCGATTTGCTGCCGAAGTTGACCGGCGTCGACGTCCAGCACTACCGCGACGCGCTGATCACCCCCGGCTTCATCGACACCCATATCCACTACCCACAGACCGGCATGATCGCCTCCTACGGCGAGCAGTTACTGGACTGGCTCAATACCTACACCTTCCCCACCGAAAAACAGTTCGAAGACAAGGCGCACGCCGCCGAGGTCGCGGACATTTTCCTCAAGGAACTGCTGCGCAACGGCACCACGACTGCGCTGGTGTTCGGCAGCGTGCATCCGCAATCAGTGGACGCCTTCTTCGAAGCGGCGCAGAAGCTCGACCTGCGCATGATCGCCGGCAAGGTGATGATGGATCGCAACGCCCCAGACTATCTCACCGACACCGCCGAATCCGGCTATGCCGAGAGCAAGGCGCTGATCGAACGCTGGCATGGCAAAGGCCGCCTGCACTACGCCGTCACCCCGCGCTTCGCCCCTACCAGCACGCCACAGCAACTGGATCTGGCCGGCAAGCTGTTCGGCGAATATCCCGACCTGTACATGCACACCCATATCTCGGAGAACAAAGCCGAGGTGGCCTGGGTCAAGGAACTGTTCCCGGCGCGGAAGGGCTATCTGGACGTCTACGACCACCACAAGCTGATCGGCCCGCGCGCGGTGTTCGCTCACGGCGTGCACCTGTGCGACGAGGAATGCGCGCGACTGGCCGAAACCGGCTCGGCGGTGGCGTTCTGTCCCACCTCCAACCTGTTCCTCGGCAGCGGCCTGTTCGACCTGAACAAGCTGGAACAACACGGCGTGCGCGTCGGCCTGGGCACCGATGTCGGCGCCGGCACCAGCTTCAGCCAGCTGCAATCGCTGAACGAGGCGTACAAGGTGATGCAGTTGCAGGGCAAGAAGCTCGACCCGTTCAAGTCGCTGTACCTGGCCACCCTCGGCGGTGCCAACGCCCTGTATCTGGACGACAAGCTCGGCAACTTCCTGCCCGGCAAGGATGCCGACTTCCTGGTGCTCGATTACAACGCCACACCGCTGATGAGTTATCGCATGCAACAGGCGCGCAGCCTGGATGAAAAGCTGTTCGCCCTGACCATGCTCGGCGACGATCGCGCAGTGAAGGAAACCTTTGCCGCCGGGGTATCGGTGCACCAGCGCGAAGGCTGAAGGAAAGCACTAAACACCGTAGGGCGGGTGCAACCCGCCACAGCGCCAATGGCGGGTTACACCCGCCCTACGAGAGCAACTCAATAACCGCGTGAAAAATCCACTTCGCCGCGCAGGCTCTCACCGGCCTGCCAGCGCGCCAGGTTGTCGAGAAACAGATCGGCCATCAGGGACGGATCGGTAGGCGCCGAACTGTGGCCAGTGAGCAGCAGACGCGGCGCTGTCCAGAACGGATGATCCGCAGCTGGCGGCTCTTCACGACAGACGTCGATCACCGCCCCCGCCAGTTGCCCCTGCTCCAGCGCCGCGACCAGATCGGCATCCACCACCGCACTGCCGCGTCCGGCGTTGATCAACAGCGCCTGCGGACTGAAACGCGCCAACAGCGCGGCATCGTAGAGATCGCGTGTGGCCGGGGTGTCCGGCAACAGGTTGATCACGTAATCAGCCCAGCCGACCTGCTCCGGTAAATCCTGCACACCCAGCACTTCGGTAAACGGCGCCTGCTGACGCGGCTGGCTGGCGACGCCGCGCAGCACGATGCCGAACGGAGCGAGAAACTCGGCGACGCGCTGACCGATATCGCCGCAACCGACGATCAATACCCGGCGGCCACTCAGACTGCGTGGCAGGGCATGATCCCAACGCTGCTCCACCTGGGCCGCCAGGCGGGCGAACAGACGCCGCTCATGCGCCAACACATGGCCGAGCACATACTCGGCCATCACCTGACCGAAAATCCCTACGGCACGGCTCAAGCGGTAATCGCGCGGCAGATCAGCCGCCAGCAGCGGCGTGATGCCCGCCCAGGTGGACTGCAACCACTGCGGGCGGTGGCCCTGGCGTAGCAGCGGCACCAGCAGATCCGGCTGGCCCAGCCATACGTCGCAATTGCCTGCGGCCGAGCTCAGCGCCCGGACATCACCGCCAGTCACCAGTTGCACTTCGGGACAAACGGCGTTGACGCGCTTGGCGTAGAGCGCGTGGTCATCCTCGGCAATCAGCAGGCGCATGGCTCAGACCGGATCGTTGCGACGCAGCAACTCGTCCGGAAGGTGCTCGATGTACTCCTCCTCGGGCGGCGGCATCTGCAGGTGGTAGCCCTGTTTCTCCAGGTTATCCAACACCTGGGTGATGTCCTCGCGGGCCAGTTGCCGCTCGGGGCTCAGCACCAGGTCGAAAGCATGCGCAGGGGCGCCAAACACGCTCAGCAGACCTTCGGGAACACGGCTCAGGGCGTCGGCCTTGAGCACGTAGAGGTACATCTCGTTCTTGCGCGTACTCTTGTAGATGGAACAGATGCGTTTCACGCGGATTCTCCTTCGCTGGCCAGACAATCGAGTAGTGCCTGGCCCATCAACTCCCGGCGCCAGCCGCGCAGGGAATCGGGCAATTGATACGGGCCGTTGGGGTAACCGCTTTTCAGCAGGGCCTCCAGGGTTTTCTTGCGCAGCATCAGCTCGGGCACGATGTCCAGGCGCTCACCCTCCTGCTGGCCAATGGCGCGCAGTTTCTTCAGCAGGGCCGAGGCTTCGATCGGCAGCGGCTCGGGCAGTGCTTGCGGCCACTGTTCCGGCGGCAGCGCAGCAGCATCGCGAATCAGCTGCAGCAGGGTCTCGCCATCCTGACGCACGGTTTTCGGATGCATGTCCTCGATCCGCGCCAGCGCCACCAGGTTGTCCGGCTGGGTGCGCGCCAACGGCCACAGCGAATGCTCGCGCAGAATGCGGTTGCGCGGTTGATTGCGCGCACGCGCCTCACGCTCACGCCAGGCGCACAGCGCACGCAGCACAGCCTGCTGCTGACGCGACAGTTTCCAGGCCAGCTTGGCATCCCGCCAGGCATCTTCGGGAGCGACTTCACGACCGAGGTTGGCGACCAGTTCGGCGCCATCCTCCAGAATCCATTCGACCTTCTGCGGCGCCAGGCGGGCCATCAGCGCGCGGTACACCTCGACAAGGTGCAGCACGTCCTCGGCAGCGTAGCGCACCTGCAGTTCGGACAACGGCCGCTGCAGCCAGTCGGAACGGGTCTCGCCCTTAGGCAGTTCGATGTCCAGCAGCGCCTGCACCAGGCGCGAGTAACCCATGGAGAAACCGAGATTGAGGTAACCGGCTGCCAGTTGCGTATCGAACAGCGGTGTCGGCAGGCTGCCGGTCAGGCGCAGGAAGACTTCCAGATCCTCGCTGCACGAATGCAGCACCTTGACCACGCCCGGCGCCTGGAGCAATGCAGAGAACGGTGTCCAGTCACTGATGCGCAGCGGATCGATCAGATAGGCCTGTTCGCCACCGCTGACCTGCAGCAGCCCGGCGATGGGGTAGAAGGTGTCGACGCGCATGAACTCGGTATCGAGCGCGACGAAGGGCAGCGTCTGCCAGGCAGCGCAGTGTTCGGCCAGGCTGGCGTCGTCGAGTATCCAGTGAATGTCGTTAGCCACGCGGCTCTCCCGTAAAGAATGGCGCGCAGTATATATGCCCTGGCCGGATGCTGGGCATTCGGCCCGTCGATGCCCGCCGACAGCATTCATCGATACCTGTAAGCTTGGCCGCGACCAGGTCTGCCAGATACCTGGCAGTCTCCACGACACGGAACCCCAATAATGAAAAAACTGCTGCTCCTGCCGTTGGTCGCCGCCATCGGCTATATCGCCTTCTTCCCCAGCCCCATCGACCCGCTGGCCTGGGAAGCGCCCAAGGCGCCAGCCATGACCGGCGTACTGGAACCCAACGACACCCTGATGAAAGCCGAGCTGCTCGCGCGCGGCCAAGTGCATGGCCCGGAAGATACCGCCGTGGATGCCGAGGGTCGCGTCTATGCCGGCCTGCATGACGGGCGCATCGTTCGCGTGCTGAAGGACGACAGCGTGGAAACCTTCGCCGAGACCGGAGGCCGACCGCTGGGCATGGATTTCGACGCCAGCGGCAACCTGATCGTCGCCGATGCCTATAAGGGCCTGCTAAGCATCGATGCGCAGGGCAAGATCAAGGTGCTGAGCACCGAAGCCGACGGCCTGCCCTTCGCCTTCACCGACGACCTGGACATCGCCAGCGACGGCACCATCTACTTCAGCGATGCCTCCTCGCGCTTCGAACAACCCGACTACCTGCTCGACCTGCTCGAGGCTCGCCCGCACGGCCGCCTGCTGGCCTTTGATCCGGCGACCGGCAAGACCCGCGTACTGCTGAAGGATCTGTACTTCGCCAACGGCGTGGCACTGTCAGCCAACGAGGATTTCGTGCTGGTCAACGAAACCTATCGCTATCGCATCACCCGCTACTGGCTCAAGGGCGACAAAGCCGGCCAGCACGATATTTTCATCGACAACTTGCCCGGCCTGCCGGACAACCTTCAGGGTGATCGCAAAGGCACCTTCTGGGTCGCCCTGCCCACGCCGCGCAAGGCCGATGCCGACTTCCTCCACCGTCATCCCTGGCTCAAGGCACAGCTGGCCAAGATGCCGCGCTTCATGTGGCCGAAGGCGACGCCCTACGGTTTCGCCATCGCTCTCGACGAGCAGGGCAATATCGTGCGCAGCCTGCACGACACCAGCGGCACGCATCTGCGCATGGTCACCTCGGTGAAACCGGTGGGCGACTACCTGTACTTCGGCAGCCTGGACAACGACCGCATCGGCCGACTGGAACTGCACTGAAATACCAATGCCCCGATCCGCTGGGTCGGGGCAGCTTCCCGGTGCGCACGGCGCACCCTACGAGATTCCGCGCCGCTGCTCATCGCCCTTCGGCAGACGCCCCGCGCAGGGTCATCATCGCGCTGGTGACGATGGCGATCACCTTGCCGTCCTCACGGCGAATCTCGCACCGATAGTGGCTGACCGTCCGACCGCGATGCTCCGCCCAGGCATGGGCTTGCAGCCGCGCCTGCCAGACAGGCCGCAGGAAGGTCGTCTTCAGTTCGATGCTGGTGAAACTCTCGCCTTCCTGCATCAGCGTCGAGTGCGCCGTACCGATGGCGGCATCGGCCAGTTCGCAGAGCAGGCCGCCGTGCACTGTCCCCTGCTGATTGCCATGGCGCTGCGCGTCGGCATCCAGTTCGATGACGGTCATGGCCTCGCCGATGGCGACGAGGCGAAAACCCAGCAACTGCGAAATCGCGGTGGGGTAGCGCATATGCGTCACCTCGTTCTCGGCCAGCGTGCCGGACAACTGCCGCTGCAGGTACTCCAACACGGGAAGGGTCTGGCTCATGCGATCTCCTGTTTGCGCCGAATTGCAGGTCAGAAAAAAGGCCGTGATATCAGCTCCAGCCCCAACAGCAGCAGAAACAGCAGGAAGCACTGACGAAAGCGCCGAGCGCTGATGCGCGCGCGAATCCGCTGCCCCAGCCACATTCCGGCAAGTGCCGGCAGGATGGCCAGTGATGACAGACCCAACTGATCAACCTGCAAGGCGCCATGCACCAGCAAGCCAGCGGCCAGCGCCAGGGTCGAGACCGTGAACGACAGCCCCAGCGCCTGCACCAGCTCGTCCTTGTCCAGGCGCAGCGCTTGCAGATAAGGCACCGCCGGCATCACGAAAACACCGGTCGCACCGGTGATGATCCCGGTGACCAGGCCGATCAGCGGCGACAGCCAGGGCTCGGCGCGCACCGGAATCGAAAGCGACGGGGAGATCAGCGCGTAGCCTGCATATCCCATCAGGGCGATGCCCAGCGCCAGGCCCGACCACAGCGGATCGACCCGCACCAGCAGCGCCGCTCCGCCCACGGTGCCCAGGACAATGCCCAGCATCATTGCCCAGAAGCGCCGCAGCAGACTTAGCACCGCCGGCCCGGCCAGCAACTGCCAGAGATTGGTCAACAATGACGGGATCACCAGAATCGCCGCCGCCGCGGCAGGTGCCATGGCAGTGCCCAGCAGGCCCATGGCCACGGTGGGCAAGCCCATGCCCGTGACGCCCTTGACCAGGCCGGCGAGCAGGAAGGTGAGCGTTAGCAGGAGGAAGAAGGCGTATTCGTTCATGCCGGTATTGGAGCCGGACGGGCCACTTGGCACAATGCGGTTCTTGCCCTCTATCCTTCGGATTATCCGAAGTCAGAACCCACGAGCGACGATATGCGCCTCGACCTTGCCGATCTTCAGTTATTCCTTTGCGTGGTGGATGCCGGCAGCATCACCCAAGGCGCCGTGCGCGCCAACCTGGCACTGGCCTCGGCCAGCGAGCGGCTGCGCAGCATCGAGGCCGCAGTGGGCGTCGCCCTGCTGGAACGGCGGCCGCGCGGCGTGATCACCACCGAGGCTGGAGATGCCCTGGCCCACCACGCACGCCTGATCCTGCGTCAGCAGGCCTTGCTACGCGGGGAGTTACGCGATTTCGCCACAGGTGCTCTGGGCACCTTGCGCTTGTATGCCAATACGTCGGCGCTGACGCAGTTCCTGCCTCACAGGCTGGCCCCCTGGCTGGCCGCGCGCCCTCGCCTGCATGTCGAACTGAAAGAGCGCACCAGCGCCGAGATCGTCCGAACCATCGCTGCCGGGTTGGCCGAAGCCGGTGTCGTGTCCGATGCCATCGAGGCGGATGGCCTCATCCTGCAAGCCATCGCGAAGGATCACCTGGCCCTGATCGTGCCTGCCACATACCGGCTCGCCGAACGCACCAGCATCCGTTTCGCCGAGGCCAGCGACGAGCCCTTCGTCGGTCTGTCACCCGGCAGCGCCCTGCAGGATCACGTGGACGCGCACGCACGCGACATCGGCAAGACGCTGAACGTGCGCATCCGCATGAAAACGTTCGAAGGGGTGTGCGAGATGGTTGCCGCAGGCGTCGGCCTGGCTATCGTCCCACAGGCTATCGCCAGACGGCAGCAGCGCCGGCATGGCTACCGGACGCTAGCGCTGGCCGACGACTGGGCGCGCCGGCAACTGTGCCTGTGCTACCGGGACTGGGAACAGCTGTCTGCACCGATGCGCAGCCTGCTCGAGCACCTGGGCGGTGTGCCGTGTGCGCTCAAGTAGGGTGCGCCATGCGCACCAGCGTTCCCGGACGATCGGTGCGCGCAGCGCACCCTACGGGGAAACCTGACGATCAGACCACGCCCTGCGCCAGCATGGCGTCGGCCACCTTGACGAAGCCGGCGATGTTGGCGCCCTTGACGTAGTTGATGCGGCCATTTTCCTCGCCATGGTGTACGCAGGCGTGGTGGATGTTCTGCATGATGCCGTGCAGACGCTCGTCCACCTCACCGGCGCTCCAGTGCAGGCGCATGGCGTTCTGGCTCATTTCCAGACCACTGGTGGCCACGCCGCCAGCGTTGGACGCCTTGCCCGGCGCGTAGCAGATGCCGGCCTCGACGAACAGATCCACCGCTTCCAGGGTCGAGGGCATGTTGGCACCCTCGGCCACACAGATGCAGCCGTTCTTCAGCAGCGTGCGGGCGTCTTCACCGTCCAGTTCGTTCTGCGTCGCGCAGGGCAGTGCGATGTCGCACGGCAGGTCCCAAGGGCGCTGCCCGGCGAGGAACGGCAGGCCATAGTGCTCGGCCATTTCGCGCAGGCGGCCACGGCGTACGTTCTTCAGATCCATCAGGTAGAGCCACTGCTCCTCGCTCAGACCGCCCTCGGCGTACAGCGTGCCTTCGGAGTCGGACACGGAGATGACCCGGCCACCCAGCTCCATCACCTTCTGCGCCGCGTACTGGGCGACGTTGCCGGAACCGGAGATGGCCACGCGCTTGTCCTCGAAACCCTGATCGATGCGCTTGAGCATTTCCTGGGCGAAGTACACGCAGCCATAGCCAGTGGCTTCCGGGCGAACCAGGCTGCCGCCGTAGCTCAGGCCCTTGCCGGTCAGTACCGAAGTGAACTGGTTGGACAGGCGCTTGTACTGGCCGAACAGGTAGCCGATCTCACGGCCACCGACGCCGATGTCACCGGCCGGCACGTCCAGATCCGCGCCGATATGGCGGTACAGCTCGCTCATGAAGGATTGGCAGAAGCGCATCACTTCGCCTTCGCTCTTGCCCTTGGGGTCGAAGTCCGAGCCGCCCTTGCCGCCGCCCATGGGCAGCGAGGTCAGGGAGTTCTTGAACACCTGCTCGAAGGCGAGGAACTTGAGCACACCCAGGTTCACCGACGGGTGGAAACGCAAGCCGCCCTTGTACGGGCCGATGGCACTGCTCATCTGCACGCGATAACCGCGATTGACCTGTACCTGACCGCGGTCATCGACCCACGGCACACGGAACAGAATGGCGCGCTCCGGCTCGACCATACGCTCGAGAATACCGGCCTCGCGGTAACGCGGGTTGGCCTCGAGGAAAGGCCACAGGCTGCGCACCACCTCTTCCACCGCCTGGTGGAATTCGGGCTGGTCAGGATCACGCTGCTTCAGACGCGACAGGAAAGAATCGACGGACAAGGACATGCGGCACCTCGACACCACAAAGAAAAAGTGGCCGGCACTCTATCAGGCGGCAAAGCACCAAAACAGATCAAAATGTCGCCTTGATGAAACTTTTTAGTGCATTTACTCGCACAGCAAGACTGGATACGGCTCTATATCGCGACTCTAATGGCCTTATGGCGCACCAAAACAAAACCATCGCCGCACACATTTTGCCCACCCATCTGACCTGCTGTGCACGACGGGGCCACGGCGCGATCTCAATGGAGGATCGAACAGCAGGCTAGACGGTATGATTGGGCAAACGTTGCTACGACACAGGAGGCACCATGCCACTCGCTCAACTGATCAGCACGGAACAACTTCAACAACGTCTAGGGCAGGAAAACCTGCTGATCCTGGACTGCCGCTTTGCCCTCGAAGACCCGGCATACGGACGCCGCAGTTATCTTGACGGACATATTCCGGGCGCCCACTTCCTCGATCTCGAACAGGATCTGTCCGCGCCGGTGATCAAGGGCGTGACCGGCCGCCACCCCTTGCCTGATCCCAGTGCGCTGGTCGAACGGCTGCGTGCCTGCGGCCTGCGTGACGATAGCCAGGTAGTGCTGTATGACGACGGCCCCGGCGCGTTCGCCGCTCGTGCCTGGTGGCTGCTGCTGTGGCTGGGCAAGCGTGATGGCCTTTATCTGCTAGATGGCGGCCTGAAAGCCTGGCGCGCAGCGGGCCTAGAAGTGGACACACAGCCACCGGGCAACGCCCCCGGCGACTTCAGCGCCAAGCCCGACAGCAGCATGCTGCTGAGCGCCGAACAACTGCTCTTGCGCCTGGGCAGCAGCGACCTGACCTTACTGGATGCCCGCGCCCAGCCGCGTTTTCGTGGCGAAGTCGAACCCCTCGACCCGGTTGCCGGACACATCCCCGGCGCCCAATGCGCAGTCTTCACCGACAACCTGGGCGCCGATGGACGCTTTCTGCCTCAGGAAGTGCTGCGCGAGCGTTTCGACACACTGCGTGGTGCTCGCCCGGTCGAACAGTTGGTGGCCTATTGCGGTTCCGGCGTCACCGCCTGCCACAACCTGTTCGCCATGAGCCTCGCCGGTTATCCGCTGGCACCGCTCTACGCCGGCTCCTGGAGCGAATGGATCACCGATGCTGCACGCCCGGTCGCCACCGGCGACTGACTGGCGGCCTTAAGCACAAATCGAAATATGCCCAATAACTCAAATCCGGAATCAATTTAAAAACAGCCCTTTACAGCTGAAATATCGCACTAGACTTGAAAATGAGCGGCTAACCCCGCTTCCGGTGGGGCCTTTATCGAAAGAGCCACTAGAAAAGCTGCCACGCGCCCGGCCCCACCGGCCCCCTTCGCGAGGATGCCATGGGAATAGCCGCCTGCGATCTCAGCCAGCATGTGATCCGCCCTACCCTGCTCTATCTCGACCGCCACTCGGCCCCTGCCGAAGCCTTGTTGCTAGGCGCTGCCGCCTGCCAATCGGCACTGGGCAGTGCGCTGGACGCCGCCACGGGTCATGGCCTCTACCGCATCAGCCAACAACAGCACCTCACACTCTGGGATCAGCACCTGGCCCGTGATCCGGAACTCGCCAGCCGGGTACGCGGCCTGGCCAGCCAGCATGCCTTTCTCGATGCTCCCCACCTCGAGCTGACCGTCAACCTGCGCTACGCCACGGCGATCGCCTGGTTACTGGTGGAGAGCGAAGAGCTGGAGCTGCCCGCCGCCGATGACTTGCTGGCAATGGGCCGAATTTGGTGCAAGGTTTTTCAACCGCAAGGGCGCCAACATGACTTCCTCGATGCCTGGCAGCGCTGTATCGCCCCCGCCAGCCAAGCGGCTTGACCAAATAGTCAGAAAAAATTTCTAGAAGATCCGCACAGAATCACGCCAACTGTCCGACAAAGCCCTCTATTTCGGGAACCTCAGCGCCTTGGCAGGGGTCAGGAAAAACTGTAGCGTGCGCGCCCCTCGCCTCACCATAGGAGTTCCCCCGTGAGCAAACGCCTCCTCAAGACCGGTCTGGCCGTTGCCATCACCGCCACATCGAGCCATGGCTTCGCCAGCGGCTTCGCCCTCAACGAGCAAAGCATTTCCGGCATGGGTACCTCCTTCGCCGGTCGCTCTTCGTCCGCCGATGACGCCAGTACCGTGTTCGGTAACCCGGCCGGCATGTCGCGCCTGAAACGCGATGAAGTGTATGTCGGTGCTGCCGTGATCCACGCCAAGAGCGATATCAGCAACGCCAGCGCCAATGCCGGCCCGCTTTCGCTGGCAGGCAGCAATGATGGCGACATGGTGCCGACCACCGGTGTGCCCATGGGTTATTACGTCAAGCCTCTGGACGACAAGGTCGCCTTTGGCCTTGGCGTTTACGTGCCCTTCGGCCTGATGACCGACTACGAAAGCAATTTCCAGGGCCGTTACCACGCCAACAAGAGCTACGTGCGCGTGATCACCGTGCAACCGACCCTGAGCTACCGCTTCAACGACAAGTTGTCGGTCGGTTTCGGTCCGACCTTCAACCATATCGAAGGCGAACTCAGCTCCTCCGTGCTCAACCCGCTGAGCCCTGGCAGCAACGACGGCAAGGTGAAGGTCAAAGGTGATGACACCGCCGTCGGCTTCAACGTCGGTGTGCTCTACGAGCTCACGCCACAAACCCGCGCCGGCCTGGTGTACCGCTCACGAGTGAAATACGAACTGGAAGGCGATACGCGGGTTTCCGGCAGCGGCGCGCTGGCGGGCATCGCCGGCAAGTACGACGCCAACCTGGATCTGACCACCCCCGAGTCGGTGGACATGTCCATCACCCACGAACTGAACGATGCCCTGACGCTGTATGTCGGCAGCACCTGGACACGCTGGAGCCGTTTCAAGGAAATCCGTGTGGAGAACGACTCCACCACCCTGCCGGCCAACCTCGCCACCATCGTCGAAGAACAGAACTGGCATGACACCTGGGCACACGCGATTGGCCTGTCGTACAAGGTCAACCCGCAGTGGACGCTGCGCACCGGTATCGCCATCGACCAGTCACCGATCAATAACGTCGACCGCTCGCCACGCGTACCCTCTGGTGACCGCACCATCTTCAGCGTCGGCGCCGGCTGGAGCCCGACCCAGGACATGACCATCGACGTGGCCTACTCCTACCTGCAGGAAGAGTCGGTGGACGTGAACCATCAGAGCGCGACCCGTGGCGACTACCGCGCACGCTACAAGAACAGCGCGCACGGCCTGGGGGCATCGCTCAGCTATCGCTTCTAATCGCAGCGCAGCATTGGCTACACTCACGCGGCAGAACAACAATAAAAGCCGCGTGAGAACATCATGACTGCCCTCTGCACCACCCTGCCCGACAACCTCCGCCTGTTGCTGGTCGACGACCACCGCATCTTCCTCGACGGCCTGTCCCTGGCGCTGTCGCCACTGAGCCAGAACGTGCAGATCCATACCGCGCATAACGCTGCCGAAGCGGAGCAATGCCTGCGCCAGCATGGCTACGACCTGATCCTGCTCGACCTGCGCCTGCCCGACGAACCGGGCCTCGACCTGCTGCAACGCTGGCTGGCACGCGGCGAAAGCACGCCGGTGGCGATCCTCAGTGCCAGCGACTCGGCACTCGACGCCCAGGCCGCGCTGGCGGCCGGCGCCCTCGGCTTCATCCCCAAGAGTTCCGACGGCAACGCCCTGCGCCAGGCGGTAACCCGCGTCCTGCTGGGCGAAACCCTGCCGGCACCGAGTAGCACCTCACCACTGACACCCAGGCAGCTGGAGATTCTTCGACTGCTGGCAGAAGGTTTGCCGAACAAGGCCATCAGCCGTCAGTTGGGCCTGGCCGAAGACACGGTGAAAACTCATCTCAAGGCGCTGTTCGAAACCTTCGCCGTGCACACCCGCACCGCCTGCGTCAGCGCCGCTCGCCAGCGTGGCTGGCTGTGATCAGCTGAGCACCGGGCGGACTTGCAGCTGAGTGGCCAGCACCTGACGCAAGCGCGCCGGTAACAAGGGCTTGCCCAGAGGAATGACGTGCGCCGGCAGACAACGCTCGTGCAGTTCAGGGCTCAGGTCGGCCGTGATCAGCAATGCCGGCAACATCTGCCCGGCCGCCTCGCGCAAGCGCTCGATGGCCTGCAATCCATCCCCCTTCTCGGCCAACCGATAGTCGCTGATCAGCAACTGCGGCGCCTCCTGCTGCAGGGCCTGCAACGCACTGGCCAGATCGGCGCAGGCCTGCACCTCGCAGCCCCAGCGGCGCAGCAGACCGGCCAAGGCTTCGCGTCCGGTGGCGTCGTCCTCGAGCAACAGGATGCGTCCGTGCAATGCCTGCACAGCATCGACACGTGGCGCTTGCGCCGGCACCTCGGCAAGCGGCAACTGCAGGACGAAGCGTGCACCAGCACCAGGCTGGGAGTGCAACTGCAAGGGGTGCTCCAGCACCTCGGCCAGTTGCCGCACGATGGCCAGCCCCAGACCGAGACCGCGCTCGGCATTGCGACCGGGATTGTCGAGCTGACGGAACTCCTCGAACACCAGTGCCTGCTCCGCCTCGCTGAGGCCCCGGCCATCGTCCGCCACCGTTAGCACGAGCGCATCGCCATCACGTCTTGCACTCAAGCTCAGATGCTGTGCCTGCGCGTGCAGCAGAGCATTGTTCAGCAGGTTGCGCAGCAGTCGCTCGAGCAGCAGCGGATCGCTGTGCACGCCACAATCGTCGCAGTGCAACTCCAGGTGCAGGCCCTGTTGATGCGCCTCCGGGGCCACTTCAGCGATCAGCCGTTCGAGCAAGGGACGCAGGGCGAATGCATGCGGCCTGGCCTGCACGCCACCTGGCAAGGTCAGGCGGGTGTAGTCGAGCAGCGACTGCAGCAGGCGCCCCAGCTGTTCCACCGAAGCGGCCAGACGCGCGCTGATGCGCCGGGTCTGCTGGTCACCGCCCTGCTCCACCAGGTGTTCGGCGTACAACCCCATGGCGTTGAGCGGCTGGCGCAGATCGTGGCTGGCCGCTGCCAGCAGGCGCAGCTTGCGGGCGTCATCCGCTTCGGCACGCTGGCGCGCCAGATCGAGCAAACGCAGGTTCAGCCAGGCACCGCGCTGTCCATGCTCCTGCATATAGGCACCGACGCTGCCGATCAGGTTGGCGCAGAACAGAAACAGCCCCTGATAAGCCAGCTCGCCCCCGGTTTCACCGAACAGCACACCGATGACGATGAACAGCAGGCAGAAGCTCCAACTGCTCAAACTGATCGCACGAAATGACAGCCCCGTCAGGGCGTAGCCGAACAACAGGATGAGGAACAGGCCGTCATAGGGCATCGGCACGCCCTGCTGCCAGCACAGGTGCACGATCAGTGCGACGCTGACACCGTTGATCCAGTAGGCCGCGGCGTAGGTCAACGGCACCCTGGCAGGTGGCGCCTCGGCCCGCCGACAGTAGAAAAAGGACAACGCCAGCGCCACCAGTGCAAGCATGCGTAGCGGTAGCACCGACAGGCTGACCGCCAGCGGCATGAGCAGAAAATCGAGCAACGCATAGATCAGCTGGAACAACGCGGCGGTAGGCGCAATCAGGGGCAGACGCCGGCGAATGCGCTGCACCCGGTGCTCGGCGAAACCCGCCTCCAGCTCGGCGACGAAACGCAGTGAGCGATAACCTCGGCGCTGCTGAGCCAGGAGCAGACGCTCACTCATGGGCAGCGCCCTCAGGGTTCGAGCGGCTCCGGCTGTTTCGCAGCGATGGCGTCATAGGTTTCCACACGGTGTCGGTCTTCACTGCTGAACAACCGCTCGCGCAGCTGACGCTGCAGTTGCTCGCCATCTGCTTCGCTCAGCCCCCTGCCTTGCAGGCTGGCCAACTCATTGCGATAGGCCTGGTAGTGCTGCTGCCAATCGCGCTCGCGGCGCTGTTCATCCAGCAGGCGCTGCACGGTGTGCGGATCATAGGTCATCGCCAGGAATTCGCGCACCTGCTGCTCGTCCGCGCCATCACGCCAGAGTTGCTCGCTGCGCTGCAGTTGCTTCAGGGCCAGTTGCTGGCGCTGCTCGCTTGCGCGCAGCGCGTCAGGCAGACGCTCACGCAATTGTTCGAGCATCTGCGTGCGCTGGGCTTCACCGAGATCATCGCGCTGCTGCAATGCCAGGCTATCGAGTGTGAAACGGGCATAGGCCTGTTCGGCGCCGAATAGCGCCTCCTGCGCGGCCGCAGAGAAATGGGCACGGCGCAACTCGTCGAGACGGGCAAAAGCCGACTGCAGTGCCTGCAACTGCGCCTTCGGCTCGATCTGCTGTTGCGCATCCAGCGGCTGCTGCATCAGCGCCATGCTGGCGCGTTTGTAGTCCAGGTAATCGCCGAGCAGGCTGATCATCTGCCCAAGCGCCGGCTCCGGCAGACGCCGCCCGGCATCGGCCAGCAGCGCCTCGATCACCGTATCGAGCCCGGAATGATCGACTGCACTGAGGAAGTAATCGAAGTAGTCACGAACCGCCAGATCCAGCACCAGATTACCGGCTGCGTCAGTGCGCAACTGGCCATCGACCTCGGTATCGACCAGGCTGGGCAAGGTCGCGGCCACTGGCGTCTGCGTATCATCGGGTGTTGCCGCGGAGAAGGCTGAAACCTCGCCCGGCGCGGCCTGCATCGGCGCTACCGTGAGCGCCGTGACGGGTGCTGTTTCGGGCACGGCCGCCGGCCAGCGCCAGTACAGGGTAAGTCCACCCACCAGCACCACGGCAACCAGGGAAAGGCTGAAGAACCTGGACATGCAACCTCATTGCGGCGGGCATTACCCCGCCGCGTTCATCTGGATCAGACGCCCTTGTTCTTCAGGCGGTTGGCATGCTGGCGATACAGCGAAACCGGCTCGGTCCAGCCACGAATGCCGAACAGGTGGTTGATCGCATCGACATGGTTCATGTTGTAGCTGTCGTCGATCACCTGCCCCAGGTAAGTGGAGCACACGCCCACCAGGCCATCGTTCTTCTCGCTGCCGAACACCAGACCGGTGAAGGCCAGGAATGGGTCGGCGGCGTCGAGCACGTTGGTGTAGGACGAGTTACCGGTCCACGAGTAGTAGCGGATGCTGTGCCCGCGCACGTTGTGCACTTCAGTGGATTTGGCGCAGTAGCTGCTGGTATTGACGCCCCAGGGATGACGGCTGTTGAGCGCGGCGGTGCCCGAGGTGGTCAGGGTACCCAGGGCGTTGATGCCGCTCTGCGGATTGCTTGCTCCGGAAAGCAGGTTGATCACCGCGCCAAGAGCATTGGCGATGGCATTGGCGCCGCCTTCGATACCGCTGCCCGGCGGCAGCACACCGCGCACCACATCGGCCACTTTCGAGCCCTTGTTGACGCCGTTGATCGAGGTCACCGAGGCCACCAGATCCGGACGTAGCGAAGCGGCCACACGCGAAGTCGGCGACCCCTGGCTATGGCCGATCAGGTTGACCTTGCCACCACCGGCCGCGGCCCAGGGCACGATCTGCCGGGCCAGCTCGGCGCCGCGCTGCTCGCTGTCGTTGAACGCCGCCACGCTGGCGACATGCACGCGGGCACCATCGCGTTCGAGGTTCCAGGGAATGGTATGGAAGTAATTGACCAGACCACCGATGGTGTTGAACCCGGTCACGCCGTGCACCAGCACGATCGGGTACTTGGTCTTGGTGTAGTTGGCCTGGGCCTCGACGGCGCCAAGCAGAGCGAGTGTTGCAAGGGCAGTTGTATAGACGCGACGCATGGGTGCCTCCTTATTGTTCTTGTGGGCACGCCGGGTGAACTGCGTCCGGCGCCTGGCCAGTCTAGGCAGGCAGGCGGATACGGCCCATCGCCCAGATGGGTGAAGGACCGTGAAACAAAAAAGACCCAGAACCTGTTCAAAGTCTCGCGAGCTAGAGTCATGCAAGGCAAAAGCAGGGGAGGAAGCGGAGTGTGCTGTAGCACATGAGCATTCCGAGCCTGTTTTTAACGCAGCAGGGCCGACGCGCAGCAGACTTTGAATAGGTTCTCAGGGTTGCGAAGCGATCGCCTTCTCAACCGCGGCGATCAGCTCAGGATCGTCCGGTTTGGTCAGGCTGGAGAAACTGGCCACCACCTTGCCCTGGCGGTCGACCACGTATTTGAAGAAATTCCAGCGCGGTTGCCGGCTCTGCTCGGCCAGTCCCTTGAACAACGGAATGGCGTTGGCACCCGAGACCGGCTGCGGTTCGGTCATGGTGAAGGTCACGCCGTAATTGACGTAGCAGACGGTAGCCGTCTCCTTGCTGTCGGCGGATTCCTGGCGGAAATCGTCGGACGGCACGCCCAGCACTTCCAGGCCCTGATCCTTGTAGCGCTGATAGAGCGCTTCGAGCCCTTTGAATTGCGGGGTGAAGCCGCAGAAGCTGGCCGTGTTGACCACTACCAACGGCTTGCCGGCGTACTGACAGAGATCGACGCTGCTGTCCTTGCTACGCAGCTTGGGCAGCTCGCCCTGGAGCATGGCCGGGCATTCAGCGGCCAGCACCGGCAACGCCAGACTGGAGAGCAACAAACAGCAGGCAAAACGATGCAGTGACATGACCGTGACCTCGAGCGATAACGCGATTTCATCACGCTACTCGCAGGTCACGCCCCAGGCAACTAGCAGATACCCACGCCCAACTGCAACAGCGCCAACCCACCCTGACGCCAGCCCCACCAGGCCAACGCCAACAATAGGCCGAGGCCCAAGGTCAGACCGGCGAAGAGCAATGCCTTGCGGCTCACGCCGGTGCACCTTGCAGACGTGCGACCGGTACCTCACGCACCGGCCAGTTCAGGGCTGCTGCCATCACACTCAGACCGATGGAGATCTGCCAGACCAGGTCGTAGCTGCCGGTGGTGTCGTAGAGATAACCGCCCATCCAGCCACCGAGAAACGAGCCGAGTTGATGGAACAGGAAGACGATGCCGGCCAGCATGGACAGGTTACGCACCCCGAACATCGTCGCCACCGTGCCATTGGTCAGCGGCACCGTCGACAGCCACAACAGGCCCATGGCGATGCCGAACACGTAGGCGCTCCACTGCGTCAGGGGCGCCACCAGGAACAGGGTGATCACCACACCACGTGCCAGGTACAGGGCGCTGAGCAGGCGAGGTTTGGACATGCGCCCACCGAGCCAGCCAGCGATGTAGGTGCCGAAGATGTTGAACAGCCCTACCAGCGCCAGCACCGTGGTGCCAGTCAAGGCTGGCAAGTGATGATCGACCAGGTAGGCTGGCAGGTGCACGGCAACGAACACCACCTGGAAGCCGCAAACGAAGAAACCCAACGCCAGCAGCCAGAAACCCGAGTGACTGGTAGCCTCGCGCAGTGCTTCGCCCAGCGTCTGCTGCGGGACATTGCTAGTGGGTGGAGGTGTTTCCTTGATCATCGCCGCGAGCGGGATCATCAACGCCACCAGCAGCCCCAAGGCCAGTAGCGCAGCCGACCAGCCGAGCCAGCCGATCAGCCCGAGCGTACCCGGCAGCATGGCGAACTGGCCGAACGAGCCTGCCGCCGCGGCGATGCCCATGGCCATGCTGCGTTTCTCCGGCGGCACGGCGCGCCCGACCACACCCAGAATGACCGAGAACGAGGTGCCGGACAGGCCGATACCGATCAGCAGACCGGCGCTCAACGACAGCGACAGCGGCGAATCGGCCATGCCCATCAGCACCAGGCCGAGCATGTACAGCACCCCGCCGGTAACGATGGCCTTGCGCGCACCGAAGCGGTCGGCCAGCGCACCAGTGATTGGCTGGGCGATGCCCCAGATCAGGTTCTGCAGGGCAATGGCGAAAGCGAAGACCTCACGCCCCCAGCCAAACTCGGCACTCATCGGCGGCAGGAACAGGCCAAAACCGTGGCGTGTGCCGAGCGAAAGCGCCAGGATCAGCGACGCGCCAAGCAGCAGCCAGGTGGTTGAACGCCATACAGTTGTCATCGTTATCTCCAGCGTACGGCCGTTAGCGACCGTGTAGGCAGTGACTCGGCCATCAGGCCAGCTCTTCAAGTAGTTTCATCAGTTCGGCACGGCGTTCCTCACCCAACTGCGCATTCAACTCACGCTGGGCCTGTTCCCACAGTGGCAGCCCTTGTTGGATGCGTTGCAGGCCGGCTTCTGTGAGCCGTACCTCGCGGGCGCGCAGGTCGCGCCCCTCCCCCAGCTGTAACAGTCGCTGCTCCTCCAGCACCCGCAGATTGCGTCCCAGGGTGCTGCGATCGAGCCCCATGGCTTCGGCCAGCACGGAAATGCTCGGCTGCCCGAGCCGTTGCACATGACGCAGCAGGGAAAACTGCGCGACACCGAGCCCGACGGCAGCGAGGGCGTCATCGTAGAGACGGGTAACGCCGCGACTGGCGCGGCGTAATTGGGTACAGAGGCAGGAGGTCGGTAACATGGATACAGGTATATACCCGCATCAACCATTCACACTCATACAGTTGCACGCTGCATCGGCATAACAGTTGTGTTCAGAGGCTGAGAGCCAGGGCCAGCAACGCGCCGCACTCGGCCAGTTCGACCAGCGCACCGGCCGTATCGCCAGTGGTACCGCCGAGGCGTTGCAGCAGGGCTCGACGCAACCAGGCGAACAACAGCAAACCAGCCGCCAGGGCCAGCAGCCCTTGCCAGCCGAACAGCAGCATGCCCACCACGTGAGCACCCAGCACCCAGGGCAGTTGCCGACGCGGCAAATGATCGGCCAGCGCCTGGCCAAGCCCACCGGCCCGCACATAGGGCGTGGTCGCCAACAACAACGGCAACAGGCTGCGTCCCAACCAGGGCAGCAGCAGCAGGTAAATGCCCTGCCCGGCTTGCAGCAGCGTGAACAGAGCGGCGAACTTGAGCAACAACAGCAGCACCAGCACCACGACCGCGATGGGGCCACTACGCGGATCTTTCATGATCGTCAGCGTCCGCTCGCGATCACCGAAGCCGCCCACCCAGGCATCGGCCGTATCGGCCAGGCCGTCCAGGTGCAGGCCGCCACTCAGCGCGACCCACAGCGCCAGAATGATCGTCGCCTGCAGTAGCGCCGAAGTCTGCCCCAGTAACAGATGAGCCCCCCACAGCAGCAGGCCGAGCAATAATCCCACTGCCGGGTACCAGAGCAGCGAGCGCCCCATCTGTTCCGGCGTCGGCATGCCCGGCAGGCTGACCGGCAAACGGGTGAGAAACTGCAGAGCGATCAGTAGCGCGATCATGGCAATTCCGTCAGTTGCCCGTCGGCAGCCAGGCTCAGGCGAAAACGCTGGGCATAGCCGACGTTGACCTGCAGCAGATCCTGGCGTGGCAGGCCGCGTGCCCGCGCCAGCAGCAGGCGCATCACGCCACCATGAGTGACCAGCAGCAGACGCTCCCCCGCATGGTTGTGCTGCAATCGTTGTAACGCAGCCAGTACACGCGCCTCGAATTGCAGCAACGGCTCGCCATTGGGCGGCGTGAAACCATAGGGGTCGGCCCAGAACTGGCCCAGTGCTTCAGCATCGCTCTGCATCAGTTCGGCAGCGCTGCGCCCTTCCCAGTCACCGAAATGCAACTCCTGCAGGCCTGGCTCATAGTGCAGCGGCAGGGCATGGGCCGTGGCCACTTCCTCGGCAAACCGTGCGCAGCGCTGCAGCGGCGAGCTGATCAGGCGGTCCCAGGGGCCGGCATCCTGCACGGCGGCACGCAACTGTGCCCAGCCTTGCTCGGTCAGCGCGTCGTCCAGGCTACCGCGCAGCCCACCACCCTGCTCGGTCTCGCCATGGCGCAGCAGTTCCAGCTGCAGCATCAGCTCGGCCTCTGCGCCACGGCGGCTTCGGCGAAGGTCGCCATCTGCCCATGCAGGGCGCAAGCCAGGCGCAGCAACGGCACAGCCAACGCGGCCCCGCTGCCTTCACCCAGGCGCAAACCGAGCTCCAGCAACGGTTGCGCCTCCAGCGCCTGCAGTACGCGCACATGCCCCGGCTCGGCGCCGTGATGGGCGAACAGCAGCCAGTCGCGGCAGCCAGGGTTCAGGCGCACGGCAAGCAAGGCCGCAACGCTGCAGATGAAACCATCGACCAATACCGCCATACCTTGCTGCGCGGCGGCCAGATAGGCGCCGGTGAGCGCGGCGATCTCGAAACCGCCAAGGTGGATCAGTGCCTGCAACGGCCCGTCGATTTGTGCCCGGTGCAGTGCCAGCGCGGCATCGATCACCCGCGCCTTGTGCGCCACACCGGAACTGTCCAGGCCGGTGCCGGGGCCGGCCAGGTCGCTCGCCGGGCAAACCAGCAGCCAGCAGGCCAACGCCGCCGCTGCCGTGGTGTTGCCAATGCCCATCTCACCGCCAACGAACAGATCACAACCAACGGCACGGGCGCGCTGGATGCTGTCGCGCCCAGCCTCCAGACAGATCAGCGCCTGGGCCAGGGTCATCGCCGGTTCGCGGGCAAAATTCTGCGTACCGGCGCCGACCTGCAGGTGACGCACGCCAGGCAACGCTGGCAACGGCTCAGCGGTTCCCAGGTCGATCACCTCGAGCGCCGCATCCAACTGGCGGGCGAGCACGCTGATGGCTGCGCCGCCGCTGACGAAGTTGGCCAGCATCTGCCCGGTCACCGCTTGCGGATAGGCGGAAATACCCTCGGCTACCACGCCATGGTCACCGGCAAAGATGCCGATCCACAACTTGTCCAGGCTCGGCCGCTCACGCCCCTGCAACGCCGCCAGATGGATGGCGAGATGCTCCAGGCGCCCCAACGACCCCGTGGGTTTGGTCAACTGCTGTTGCCGCGTTTCGGCCTTGGCCCTTGCAACATGATCGAGCGGCTGACACGGCCCTTGCCACCATTGCAGACTCATAACGCATCCCCCTTGAGCACCATGGGCAGCCCGGCCACGGTGAACAGCACACGCTGGCTGCGTTCGGCCAGCGCCTGGTGCAGCCAGCCGGCCTCATCGACATAACGGCGAGTCAGCTCGCCCAACGGCACCACGCCCAGCCCGGTTTCGTTGCTGACCAGCAGAATGCGCCCTGGCAACGCATCCACACAGCCGAGCAACAGCTCGCGCTCAGCCTCAAGCCGCGCCGAATTCTCCAGCATCAGCAGATTGGTCAACCACAGGGTCAGGCAATCCACCAGCAGGCAACGACCGGGCGCAGCCTGCTCGCGCAGCACCCGGGCCAACGCCAGTGGCTCCTCGACCAACGCCCAGTGCGCAGGCCGACGTGCGCGATGCTGAGCGACGCGCGCATTCATTTCGCCGTCGAGCGGCTGGCTGGTGGCGATGTAGACGACCTCCAAACCGGACTCGTCGGCCAGCTTCTCGGCCAGCCGGCTCTTGCCGGAACGAGCACCGCCGAGGATCAATTCAAGCATCTTCACTCCGTAGGGTGCGCTGTGCGCACCATTTCAAAACCTGCGGGTGCCGCGCCCCTACCCCAGGCCGCAAAGCGCCTTGAGCTTTTCGATGTCCAGGTGCAATTCCACCTGGTCGGCCAGGCGTTCGATATCACGCTCGCGCAGCGCCTGGTAATCCACCGTCTGCACCTCACGCAGCCCGGCCCAGCGCAACAACGCGGCGAACGCCGACGGTTGCTCGAACAGGCCATGCAGGTAGGTAGCAAGTACCTGCCCATCGGCACTGAGACCACCGTCACTGCGGCCATCATCGAGCTGCACGGCGCCATTGAGCCCTGGCCCGCTACTGACGCCGGCATGGATTTCGTAACCGCCGACCTGCGCCTGCTCCAGGCACAACCGACCGCGCACATTACGCAGCTGTTTTTCCGGCTCCAGCACCGTCTCGAAATCCAGCAGGCCGAGGCCTTCGCTACTGCCGGCAACACCTTCCAGGCCATGCGGATCGTGAATCTGCCGGCCAAGCATCTGCAGCCCACCGCAGATACCCAGAACCTTGCCGCCATAGCGCAGGTGGCGGGAGATGGCTGCATCCCAGCCCTGTTCACGCAGCCGCGCGAGGTCGGCACGTACGCTCTTGGAGCCAGGCAGGATGATTAGGTCGGCCGGTGGAATGGCCTGGCCCGGCCCGACGAAGGTCAGCTGCACCTGCGGGTGCAGGCGCAACGGGTCGAAATCGGTGTGATTGCTGATACGCGGCAGAACCGGCACCACTACGCGCAACGCCTGTGCGTCCTTGGCCTGCTGACGGGTATCGACGGCGTCTTCGGCTTCCAGGTGAAAATCCATCAGGTACGGCAGCACGCCCAGCACCGGCTTGCCGGTACGCTGTTCGAGCCAGTCCAACCCCGGTTTGAGCAACGCGATGTCACCCCGAAAACGATTGATCACGAAGCCCTGGACGCGCGCCTGCTCGCTCGGGCTGAGCAGCTCCAGGGTGCCGACCAGATGGGCGAACACGCCGCCCTTGTCGATATCGGCAATCAGAATCACCGGGCAATCCACCGCTTCGGCAAAGCCCATGTTGGCGATGTCGCCGGCGCGAAGGTTGATCTCGGCCGGCGAGCCGGCGCCTTCGACCAGCACCAGTTCATGACGCTCCAGCAACCGTGCATGGGATGCCAGCACCGCCGCCATGGCTACCGGTTTGTAGCCGTGATAGGTCAGCGCCTGCATGTTGCCGATGGCGCGGCCGTGGATGATCACCTGGGCGCCCATGTCGCTATTGGGCTTGAGCAGCACCGGGTTCATGTCGGTATGCGGCTCCAGGCCGGCGGCCTGTGCCTGCACCGCCTGTGCACGACCGATCTCGCCGCCGTCGGCGGTCACAGCGGAATTGAGTGCCATGTTCTGTGGCTTGAACGGCGCAACGGAAATGCCCTGGCGCCGCGCCCAGCGGCACAGCGCCGTCACCAGCGTGCTCTTGCCGGCGTCGGAGGTGGTGCCCTGCACCATCAAGGTCGGCATCAGGGCGTTTCCTCGAGATTCGCCAGCATCGGCGCACACTCAAGCAGCCCCTGCTCCAAACGCAACCAGCCACATTCGTCGGCCGGCAGACCGAAGCGCAGACTGTCCAGCTCGGCGAACAGCCGCACCAGGATACCGCGACGCGCCAGCAGCTCGGCGCAGGGCACGGCGCGACGGGTGCAACAGAACTGGAACAGCGACGAGCCACCGGTGGACGGCAAGCCACAGTCACGCAGCAACGCCGCCAGGCGCTCGCCGTCGGCCAGCAGGCGCTCACGCTGGCGGCGCTGCCCCTCGCTATCGACCAGCAAGCTGAGCGCCACGCTGCGCGCCGGGCCGCTGACCGCCCAGGGGCCGAGCAGCGCCTCCAGCTCATCCAGTAAGCTCTGAGCGGCCAGGACAAAGCCCAGACGCAGGCCGGCCAGGCCGAAGAACTTGCCGAACGAGCGCAACACGATCAGCCCCGGCATGTCGCTGTAGGCGGCTAGGCTGTGCTCCGGCGTGCAATCCATGAAGGCTTCGTCGACTACCAGCCAGCCGCCGCGCTCGACCAGTTCATCGTGCCAGTCGAGCAAGCGGGCCGGTTCGATCAGGCGGCCGGTCGGGTTATTCGGGTTGACCACCAACAACACATCCAGCTGCGGCAGCGCGCGATGCACCGAACCCTCGCTGAGCTTGGTGACACGATGGCCTTCACGACGCCAGGCCGCGGCGTGCTCGGCGTAAGTCGGCGCGATGATGCCGACGCTGGCATTGCGGCGCAGACGTGGCAGGGTCTGGATCGCCGCTTGCGAACCGGCTACCGGCAGCAGGCTGACGGCGCCGTAGTAGTCGCGCGCCGCCTGCTCCAGGCCGTCATCCGCCTCAGGCAGGCGCGCCCAGGCAGACCCCGGTACGGCCGGCAGATCCCAGCCGTAGGGCGCAACACCGGTGGACAGATCCAGCCAGTCCTCCAGAGGGATGCCATAGCGCTGCGCGGCGGCGCGCAGTCGACCTCCATGCTCAAGCAACCCAAACCTCCCACAGCGTCAAAATCACCAACCACAAACCCACGCCAGCGACGACCCGATTCATCGCCCGCTCGATATCCCGCGCCTGTGGCGGCGGGCCTTCGCCCAGTTGCGGGCGCTCATGCCGCTCGCCGTGATACTCCGCCGCGCCGCCCAGGCTCACACCCAGGCTGCCTGCGCCAGACGCCATTACCGGGCCAGCATTGGGACTGTCCCACAAGGGTGCCTGCCTGCGCCAGCAGCGCAGCGCCAGAGCCGTACGCCCAAGCAGTGCATAGGTCAGCGCCACCAGGCGCGCTGGAATGTAATTGAGCAGGTCATCGATCTTCGCCGCCGCCCAGCCAAAGCGCTCGAAGCGTTCGTTGCGGTAACCCCACATGGCGTCGAGGGTATTGCTCAGGCGGTACAGCACGACGCCGGGGGCGCCGGCGATGATGAACCAGAACAAGGCGGCGAATACCGCATCGGAGCCATTCTCCAGCACCGACTCGGTGCCGGCGCGGGCCACACCGGTAGCGTCCAGCTCCGCCGTGTTGCGGCTGACCATCCAGCCAACACGCTCGCGTGCCAGGGCCAGATCGCCCAGGCGTAGCGCCTGCGCCACCGGCTGTGCGTGCTCATACAGGCTGCGCAGACCAAGGGCGAAATACAGGGCGAAGACCTCCACCGCCCAACCAAACGAGCTGACCTGCACCAGCAACCAGGTGATGAGGGTCAGCGGCAGCACTGCCAGGCACCAGGCCGTCACGCCATGACTGCGCCAGCCACCACCAGCAGGATTGAAACGCTGCTCCAGGCGCCCGGCCAGGCGGCCGAAGGCGACCAGCGGATGCGCGCGGCGTGGCTCGCCCAGCACGGCATCCAGCGCCACGCCGGCCCAGGTGATCAACGCCAGGCTCATCGTTCACTCACCAGAGGATCCCCATCGATTCTCGAACAGCAATTCGGACAGCGGCCGAGGCGTGGCCCAGCCCTCTTCCACCAGCATCGGTTTTTCGTAGAAGGCGTGCACCGGCCCCAGGCACAGCAGCGCCACCGGCTTGCTACCAGCCGGCATGCCCAGCAGCTCGGCCAACGCCTCGGGGTCGAACAACGACACCCAGCCCAGGCCCAGCCCTTCGGCCCGCGCGGCCAGCCACAGATTCTGAATGGCGCAGGCCACCGAAGCCATATCCATTTCCGGCAACGTGCGTCGCCCGAAGACATGCGCCTCGCGCCCCTCCATCAGCGCCACCGCCAGCAGCTCAGCGCAATCGCGGATGCCTTCGACCTTGAGCTGCATGAACTCATCCGAACGCTCGCCCAAGGCTTCGGCGGTGCGAACGCGCTCCGCCTCCACCAGCGCATGGGCCGCCTCCCGCAATTGCGGATCGCTGATACGCAGGAAGCGCCACGGCTGCATCAGGCCGACGCTGGGCGCGTGGTGCGCCGCTTCGAGCAGTCGCGCCAACACCTCGGCAGGCACCTGCCCGCCAGCGAAGTGGCGCATGTCGCGGCGCTCGGCGATCACGCGGTACACCGCCGCACGCTCTGCCGGGGTGAAGGCATGCTCGCTCATGGACGCAGCAGCGCGGCGGCCGCCTCCGGATTGGACGGCAGATAGAAGTGGATATAGCTGGCCGTCAGCCGGCCAAGGCGATACACCGCCTCGGCCACTGGCTTGCCGTTCGGACAGCGGCCGAGCGCCAGAGGCTGCAATGGACTCTCCAGCCGCGAGTGGTGGTAACTGTGGCCGCGCAACTCGCCTTCCGGCAGCGTCACTTCCTGCAGAGCCAGTGCCGTCAGCCGTGGCTGCAAAGCCGCACTGCCACTGAGCAGGCCAAGCATGCGGCCACTGCCGCCCTGCTTGTCGCGCAGCTCATCGAGCAGATAGAGCATGCCGCCACACTCGGCGAGCAGTGGCTTGCCGGCCTGGTGATGAGCACGGATCGCCTTAGCCATGGCCTGGTTGCCCTCCAGCTCTGCCAGGTACAGCTCGGGATAACCGCCAGGCAAGTAGAGGCTGTCCACGTCCGGCAGAGCCTGATCGGTCAGCGGCGAAAAATAGCGCAGTTCAGCCCCCAACGCCTGCAGCAGGTCGAGATTGGCCTGATAAAGGAAGGCGAAGGCGGCATCGCGCGCCACACCGATGCGCACGCCGTTGAGCAAGGGCGCAGGTTCATCGATCTGCGGCGCAGCGAAGCTCACAGCCGGCGGCAGATCGACATCGGCGCTGGCCGCCAAGGCACCGGCGGCGGCGTCCAGACGTGCATCCAGATCGGCCAACTCAGCTGCCTGCACCAGGCCCAGATGCCGACTCGGCAACTCCACCGCGGCACTGCGCGGCAAGGCGCCGAACCAGCGGATGCTCGATGGCAAGGCATCACGCAGAATATCGCCATGGCGCGTACTGGCGACGCGGTTGCCGAGCACCCCGGCAAACGGCAAGTCCGGCTGGAAGGTGGCCAAGCCGTGAGCCAGCGCGCCAAAGGTCTGGGCCATGGCCGCGCCGTCGATCACGCCCAGTACCGGCACACCGAAATGGCGGGCAAGGTCGGCCGCAGATGGCTTGCCGTCGAACAAGCCCATCACCCCTTCGATTAGGATCAGATCGGCCTCGCCCGCGGCCTGCCACAACAGCCGGCGGCTCTCCGCTTCACCCACCATGGCCAGATCGAGCTGGTACACCGGCGCGCCGCTGGCACGGGCGTGGATCATCGGATCGAGGAAGTCCGGGCCGCACTTGAACACCCGCACCCGGCGCCCCTGACGCGTATGCAGGCGCGCCAGCGCGGCGGTGACGGTGGTCTTGCCCTGGCCCGAAGCCGGCGCGGCAATCAGCAGCGCCGGACAGTGACGTGCTTCCATCAGAATTCGATGCCCTTCTGCGCCTTCACCCCGGCCTTGAACGCATGCTTGACCAGGCTCATCTCGGTGACCGTGTCGGCCGCCTCGATCATCCCCGGCAAGGCGCCCCGCCCCGTCACCACCACGTGCTGCAGCAGCGGCCGCGCTTCGATATCGGCCAACACCGCATCCAGTTCGAGATAGCCATGCTTGAGGGCGATGTTCAGTTCATCCAGCACCACCAGGCCGATGGACTCATCGCCAAGCAAGCGTCTGGCAATGGCCCAGGCTTCCTGCGCCTTGGCGATATCACGCTGGCGATCCTGGGTTTCCCAGGTGAAGCCCTCGCCCATCACGTGATAGCTGACTTCCTCGGGAAAGCGGCGGAAGAAGGTTTCCTCGCCGGTGCTGGCCGCGCCCTTGATGAACTGCACCACACCGACCTTGATGCCATGACCGAGGGCACGCGCGACCATACCGAAGGCGCTGCTGCTCTTGCCCTTGCCATTGCCGCTGTGCACCAGCAACAGGCCGTATTCGTCCTGAGCCTGGGCGATCTTCTCGTCGATCAGGGCTTTCTTGCGCTGCATGCGCGCCTTGTGGCGGGCATCGCGCTCGGTGGACTCGCTCATGCTGTGCTCCTGTACGTCAGGCACCCGCGCCGCCTGTTGATCGATAAACAGTGCGAACGGCAATGAGCAAGAAGGTTGCGATGATCCGCATATCCTCACCCAGGCGCCAATGGCTGGTCAGGCGAGCGGAAGACAGAAAACACGAACGCCCCGACCAAACCGGAGCGTTAGCCGGACAGCGCCCTCCGCGATGCCGTGAAATTGCGACAGGCCGGTCTCCGGGCTCGTGAGCGAACCAAAGGTTCGACGCCGCGCCTTCCCGTGCAAATACACAGTGGCTTTGAGCAGCGTTTGACTCACCTACCGTTGCGGGGGCAGCGCCGGCATTCGAACCGGCTTCCCTGTTTCACCCCTCGGCCGTCATTCGCAGCGACTCGGGGCACCTGAAGCAAGGCGCGCAGGGTAGAGGCTGGCAGCCCTACCCGTCAACGCCGCTCAGTGCCTGGGCATGAACCCAGGCGGTTTGCTCGCCAACCAATCGACGAAAGTCCGCAAACGCTCATCACTCAGCAGCGCCTCGCGACTGTTGTAAGTCAGCGCCAGCTCCTTTTCGCTGAACAGGCGGTGAATCTGGTTATGACAGGCACGACAGACCCAAAGCGTGGCGGTAATGCGCTCATGACGAGCGAAGCGTTTCTGCACATACACCTTGTCGTGCAGCGCCTTGGGAATCAGGTGATGACGGGTCAGTGCGACAGGCCGCGCGCACAGCTCACATGCCTCGGGCTGAGGCGGCAGGCGAATGGGCTCGCTCATGAAGGGTCAGGGGTTACGAGCGAGCTCTGGAGTGATGACTCGTTTGGCATCGAGGTAGACACGCTGCCAGTAGACGTTATCGAGGCTGTCCAGGCGCACGGTACCGCCACTGGACGGGGCATGGACGAAACGCCCCTCGCCGACATAGATGCCGGCATGACTGACGGCGCGACCGCCATTGGTGGCAAAAAACACCAGATCACCACTCTGCAAGGCATCGCGCCGAACATCCGGAGTACGCATAGCGCTCAGCTCACGGGTCGAACGTGGCAGGCTGATACCGGCCGCATCGCGGTAGACGTAGCCGATCAGGCCACTGCAGTCGAACCCCCCTTCCGGGGTATTACCGCCATAACGATAGGGCGTACCGACCAGACCGAGGGCGCGAAACAAGACATCTTCGGCGCCGCCCTGATAGGACGAAGAAGAGACTGGAGGACTGTAGGTAGGCTGAGGAGAGGGAGCACGACTGCTACAGGCACTCAGCAGCAGAACGAGGGAGATAAGGGCGACACGGGTCGTGACGGGCATAAGCGAGGCGATCCTGAGCCTGAATGCGCTCTACTCTGCCGTCTACAGACAAACGGCGCAACCCTCAGTACCCGCTCAAGACCTATAGAGACAGCCCTTGAGCAGATTCTGCGGTTACGCCGTGTACATCAGTTATGACGCTTGGCAGCGATCTGATCTTCAACCGGCGCCAGGGCGAGGACGCGCTTGGCTTGCAGATAACTGCGATTCCAGTAGCTGTCGTCCAGGCTGTCGATGCGCACGCCACCACTGCGACTGCTGCTGGAGTGGATGAATTGATCATCGCCCAGGTAGATGCCGGCGTGACTGACGCGACCACGGCCGCGATCGTTGAACAGAATCAGGTCACCTGGCTCCAGATCGGCACGAGCCACCTTGGGAGCATCCAGATTGATCAGTTCGCGAGTGGAGCGCGGCAATTCGAGGCCGACCTCTTCGCGGAACAGGTAACCCACGAAACCGCTGCAATCGAAACCGGACTGTACCGAGGTACCACCGTAACGATAGCGAGTACCGATCAGCGAACGCCCGAGGTCGAGCAGGCTGTCAGCCAGCTGCGGCATTTCGTAGGGTTTGTCGTCGATCAGCGCGGTGATTTCATCGTCGGCAGGCTCAACCTGCTGAGAGAGCGGACGAGCGATTGGCTCGGCCGCGGCTTCGCTGATCTGCGGTTGCGGCGAGTGGCCGGCGCAGGCAGCGATAAAGACTGTGAGTGCAAGAGGCACGAGGGGTGCGAAGCGTTTTAGCATGGGCACGACCGTGTCGGTTGAATTTACAAGTTGGCGACTATGCCTTCTATAACGCTCATTTGCAAATTCTATCGTTAGAAATGTGACCCAGTGGTTTCGCCGCGTCATCTAAAGCGCCCGACCATCTGCCTGACCGGGCGAATCAGAACCTAGCCGAGAATCTCGCTCAACGGGATAAACCGCAGCATCTGACCCTCGGCCAGCGTACTGCCCTCCATGACCTCGGCCAGCCCCTCAGCCCAGGCGGCGCTGCGCAGCACGCCGGAACTCTGGTTGGCATAAGGCACCACGCGGCCATTCTCCAGACGTGCTCGCAGGTACTCGCGGCGCATGCCCGGCTTGCCCCAGGTAAAACCAGCCGGCACCGCGAAACCCAAGGGTTCGACACGCTGCACGCCAAGACGACGCAGCATGTAAGGGCGCGCCAGCAAGCCGAAGGTGACCAGCGTCGAAGCCGGGTTGCCCGGCAAGCCGATGACCGGAACCCCCTGATAATGACCGAACGTCAGTGGCTTGCCCGGTTTGATCGCCAGCTTCCACAGCGACAGTTCGCCCGCCTCACGCAGGGCCATGCCGAGAAAATCCGCCTCCCCCACCGAAACACCACCCGTGGAAAGGATCAGGTCGACTTCGCCCAAGGCACCCAACGCTTCACGGGTGCGCTGCAGGTCATCGGGCAATATCCCCGCATCCACCACACTGCAGCCCAGGCGCTGCAACCAGGCAATCAGCAGACGCCGGTTGCTGTTGTAGATCTGCCCAGGGCCAAGCGCCTGACCCGGCTCGACCAGTTCATCGCCCGTGGACAACACGGCAACGCGCAAGCGCCGACGCACGGACAATTGCGCAGCGCCCAAAGACGCTGCCAGCCCCAGTTCGATAGGCCCCAGACGCGTGCCGGCCGGCAGCACGCATTCGCCGATACGGGTTTCCTGACCTTGAGCACGTACGTTCTGCCCGACCTTCAGCGACTCGCGGAAATACACGCGTCCGGCCTCATCCAGCTCGACGTTTTCCTGCATCTCGACGGTATCGGCACCTTCGGGTAGCGGCGCACCGGTAAAAATGCGCGCACAGGTTCCCGGCGCCAACGAGGCAGGTGCAGTGCCAGCCTGAATACGCTGGCTGACCGACAACGCCTGGCCCGTCCAATCAGCCAGACGCAGGGCGTAGCCGTCCATCGCGCTATTGGCCCAGGGCGGCAGATCCAGCGCCGCGATCAGCGGCTCGGCCAGCACACGGCCATCCGCTTCGGCCAGCGCAACCTGCTCGATCTGCTCGATGGGCGCTGCATCGGCCAAAGCCAACAACCGTACCAGCGCTGCCTCCATCGGCAGCAGGCCGGGATGATCGCAAGCGCTCATCCGCGGGTCTCGCAGGCGCCCACCTGTTTCAGATGGGGCACGAAGTTACAGGGGCGATGCCGCGCGTCCAACTGCTCGCCGAGAATGCCGTCCCAGGCGGTGCGACAAGCGTTGGTCGAACCCGGCAGGCAGCACACCAGCGTACCGTTGGCCAAACCGGCCAATGCGCGCGACTGGATGGTGGAGGTGCCGATATCGGCCACGGAAATCTGCCGGAACAGCTCACCGAAGCCATCGACCTGCTTGTCCAGCAAACAGGCAACCGCTTCCGGCGTGCTGTCACGCCCGGTGAAACCGGTACCACCAGTGATCACCACGACCTGCACCTGATCCTCGGCGATCCACGTCGCTACCTGAGCGCGAATCTTGTACAGGTCATCCTTGAGCAGTACACGTGCGGCCAGTTGATGCCCGGCACCGATCAGACGCTCGACCAGCAATTGGCCCGAGGTGTCGGTCTCCACAGTGCGGGTATCGCTGACGGTCAGCACGGCGATGTTCAGCGGCACGAAAACCGCGTCGGCCTTATGGTTCATGGCAGGCATCCAATTGGGAGAGAATGGGCGCTGTTATATCACACCGCCTGCCACCGGAGACTGCCCGCATGCCCGCACCCAACGCCCTCCCCACCTGCTCGGTGCTACTGCTTTCCGGTGGCCGAGGCCAGCGCATGGGCGGGCGCGACAAGGGCTTGCTGGAGTGGCGCGGCCAGCCGCTGATTGCCTGGCTGCATGAGCTGACCAGGCCACTGAGCGACGACCTGATCATCTCCTGCAACCGCAACAATGACCGCTATGCACCTTATGCCGATCAACTGGTGACCGATCAGAATCAGGACTTCCAGGGCCCGCTGGCAGGAATTCGCGCCGGCATGAGCGCAGCGCGTCATGAACAGATGCTGGTGCTGCCGTGCGACGCCCCACTGGTAGACCGCGCACTGATCGAATCACTGCTCAGCCATGCCGGGAGCCGGCCGGTGGTGATCCGCCAGGGCAACTATTGGCAGCCACTGTTCTGCCTGCTGCCCACGGCGCTCAAAGAGGATCTCGAACGCGCCTGGCAGTCTGGCGAGCGCAGCCCGCAACGCTGGTTCGGCCGACTTGAGCCAGTGGCCATCGACTGCGCGCTCGACGACCCTCGCCTGGCCAACCTCAATACACCGGAGATGCTCGCGAGCACGCCATCGGAAGACTAGGCTGAAATAGCCTTGGCGGAACTCGCACGATGGTTTTACGTCTGAGCCAGGGTAAAGCACACCTTTGTATTACCCAAGGAGACAGACCATGAACCAACGGATCATCCCCGCCCTGCTGATTGCCCTCGGCCTTGCCGCTTTGGCCGGCTGCTCCAGCCCGTCGGTAATAACGCTGAATGACGGCCGTGAGATCCAGACCGTGGACAAGCCCAAATTCGATGAAGAATCCGGCTTCTACGAGTTCGAGCAGCTCGACGGCAAACGTGCCACGATCAACAAGGATCAGGTTCAGACCGTCAAGGAGCTCTGAGGCGAAAGCCTGAAGCGCCTGGATCGGCCAGCCAGAAGGATGATACGAGTCGGCAACCGGGTTGCCGGCTCGTAGTTTTTTCGGGCTAACCCCTTGTGCGGTAAAAGTTTTTCGGTAGAATACGCGGCATTCGGAGTGTAGCGCAGCTTGGTAGCGCGTCTCGTTCGGGACGAGAAGGTCGCAGGTTCGAATCCTGTCTCTCCGACCAAATCTAAAACCCGCCTTGATCGGCGGGTTTTTTATTGCCTGCGTTTCGTTGAAGCGCCCTTCTCAGCTCAGAAAGGCCACCACCTGCTCGGCATCGAACGGCCAGTTCAGTTCGCTTGCGTTGTCGCAGCGACGCAGTACTGGAATGCGTAAACCGTACTGCTCGACCATCCCTTCATGCTCGGCAATATCGATCAACTCGACCAGCAGGCCGTTCTCGACGAATGGCATGAGCAGCGCCTCGGCTACCTCACAAAGATGGCAGCCCAGGGTTCCGAAAAGTTGGCATTCAGGCGTCATGAGCGCACCTCACTATCAGCAAGGTGCGCAGTTTAGCACTGGCAGTAATCAGCTCGCGTCAGCGTCCTTGCCAGGCTGACCAGCGATCAGCGACTGCAGGCCATCGAGCAGACTGCGGTTGAGGCTGTCGGCCTTCTCCAGGCGCGGCAAATCGAAGCGCTCATCGAGCGAGAAGCCGCCCTTGAGCAGTTCCTTGAGCATACCGCCGGCATCCTGAGCCAGGTCACTGGCACTGCGCAGCGCATCGAGCAGCCCCTGGGCATATTCCTGCAGCCCACTATTGATCGCGCTGGCGCCCTGCCCGGCCACTGCGCCATAGGCATCGGTGGCCTGGCGCACGCTGGTCTGGGTCAGGCGCAGCGACATCGACGCCAGTTGCTCGCCATCCATATCCAGCGCCATGGCGCGATCGAAGGCGCCTGCCAGATCACCGGCGTAGAACTTGTCGGAGAGATCCTGTACCTGACTGAAGAGCTTCTCCAGCGCCTTGATCTCGTCATCGTCCAGCTCACCTTCGACATCCACCTGCCAACCACCGATGCGCATGCTGCCAGACTGGCTGCTGCCGCTCACGGTGGTGGACTTGCCATCGCTGGAGGCGGCGAAGCTGCTCTGCGACCAACTGGCCGAAGCCTGCGCCACGGAAATACGCAGGCGGTCGCCATCGCGGGTGGTAACGGACAGGTCGAAGGTTTCCGCCAACGCGCTGAAGCGCTCGCTGTAACCCGCTACCGCCACCTTATCCGGGGCGCCTGGGGCGGCGCTGCCGAAACGCTTGTCGAGATCGCCGAAGCCATCCTGAATACGTTTGTAGGTGTCGTCGATATCACCCGCCACCTGGCCTTTCAGCACGCCCATACCATCGAGAATCTTGCGCGCCTCGGCGAAGCCTTTCTCCACACCCTCACGGGCCTGGGTCAGCAGCTTGTCCAGCTTGGCCGGGTCAGCACCGGCAGCCGCCTCGCTTTGCAGGCGCTGCTCGATGAAACCGAGAATCCGCCCGGCAACCTTTTCAGGGGTGTAGTCATCACGCGACCCAGAGAGCGAGCCCGGCGGCACGCCGAGCTTCTCGGCGAGGCGATTGGCCAAGGTGGCCTGTGCATCGGCAGCATTGTTGCGCGAGGCCATCGACTGACTGGCCTGCGCAGTGCGGGAGGCGGCGGAATTCAGTGAGCTCAAAGGATTCATGAGTTGGGTACCCGAACAGGTTATCTGCCGAACTTAGCGGCCGGACGGAGGCAAGCTTTAACCTTTATCGACCAACGGTTGCCGATTTTTCTCAGCTCGACTTCGTTCGAGCGAAATTTTCCCGATAGATGGCCCAACCCGGAAAACCCCTGCTAACCACGAGCTAGAGCCTATGCGCAGCAATACGCCAACTCCGCTCGAAGCCCCGCCAGACTAAAGTCTTACAGTCGACTCGCAGGCTAAGTGCTTTATTTCACCGCGCCGTAACTGATCGGTCATTTCGTGGCCGACCTGCTTATAACAACGAGGAGACAATAATAATGAGTAAGACTCCCCTCGCCCGTGCCGTGGCCCTCGCCACGCTGGGCGCAAGCATGACCCTGCCGAGCCTGGCACAGGCTGACTTCATCGGCGACAGCAAAGCCACTCTGGAACTCCGTAACTTCTATATGAACCGCGACCTGCGCGATACGACCGCTGCACAGCAGTCCAAGCGCGAGGAGTGGGCACAGGGCTTCATCCTCAAGGCCGAATCCGGCTTTACCGAGGGCACCGTCGGTTTTGGCCTGGACGCCTATGCAGGCCTGGGCCTGAAACTCGATTCCTCTGACGAACGCGCCGGCACCGGGCTGCTACCCAACAGTTTCGGCAACGAGGGGCCGGACGAGTATTCCGAGCTCAGCGGGGCAGTCAAAGCGCGCATCTCGAAAACCGTCGGCAAGGTCGGCGGGCTCATGCCGAAGCTGCCAATCGTGAGCTCCGGCGACTCGCGCCTGCTGCCACAGGTTTTCACCGGGGGCATGATCACCTCGCAGGAGATCGACGGCCTGACCCTCAATGGCGGTCAACTGCGTGAAGTGAACCAGCGCGCTTCCACCGACCGGGTCGACATCACCGCCAGCAACGTAGGTGGCGAGAGCGACCGCTACAACTTCGCCGGCGGCGATTACAAGTTCAATGGCGGCAACACCACCGTCGGCCTGTGGTATGGCGAACTGGAGGATATCTACGACCAGAAACTGTACAACCTAATCCATGTACAGCCGATCGGCGACTGGAAACTGGGCGGCAACCTGGCCTACTTCGACTCCCAAGACAACGGTCGAAAACTCGGCGGCAACCTGGACAACGACCTGACCTCGATCAACCTCTGGGCCGGCATCGGCGCGCACACCTTCCGCGTGGGCTACCAGAAGGTCGGCGGCGACAACGCCTTCCCCTTCCTGACCGAAACCGATCCGTACATCGTCAACTACATCCAGATTCTCGACTTCACCCGCAAGGACGAGAAATCCTGGCAGGCGCGCTATGACGTCAACTTCGCCAGCTACGGCATCCCGGGCCTGACGGCCTTCGTCCGCTACGTCACCGGTGACGGCTTCGACGGTGTGGGTGGCGCAAGCGGCAAGGAATGGGAGCGCAACGTCGACATCAGCTACATCATCCAGGAAGGCCCGCTGAAGAACCTCGGCGTACGCTGGCGTAACGCGATGGTGCGCTCCAACGCGAGCATCGGTGACCTGGACGAGAACCGCCTGATCGTCAGCTACACCATTCCGCTGATGTAAGGCTCACCAGCGAAACGAGAACGCCGCAACCCTGTATCGGGTTGCGGCGTTTTTTATCGCGTATGGAAAACAGCCAGGGTCGTTTCTCGGCTAGGCTCTAGCCAGCGCGGAGGACGACTCGATGGACGACTACCAACCCCTGGCCTGCGATCTCTATGACTACCTGGAGATCGCCTGCATGCACCGCTATCAGCTGGCTATCGAACTGGTCGATGGCTCCCGCATGCTTGGTCAGGCGCTGACCACGGAAACCACGGCGAGCAAGGAAGAGTTTCTGCTGGTGCGTACGGCCGATGGCGAGCAGCGCCTGCGTATGGATCGCCTGCTGGCGATCACGCCACAAGACGCAGGCGCCAGCTTTGGCCGAGTGCTTTTGAACGGCAATCGCTGCTGAAGGCGGCGCACCTACGAGCAAGGTGCGCCATTCACACCCGCAGCAACCGCACTATTCTGCGGTGCGCACAGAGCACCCTACGCGAGCGTGCAGAAACGCAGCGTTACCACATCAGGTCGTCAGGGATCTGATAGGCCGCGTAAGGATCATCGGCATCCGGCTCTTCAACGTGGGTGTTGAGCAGGACGATACGCGAGGCATCACGCTCCTGAATCTTCAGCGCCGCCTCACGCGGAATGATTTCGTAACCACCGCCATGACGAACGATGGCCAACCAGCCGTTGGACAGCTTGTTGCGCACCAGGGTGTTGACCGGCAGGCGCTTGACCTTCTTGTCGTCGACGAAGTTGTAGTAGTCCTCGCCGTCGAGCTTGGGCAGACGCGAACGCTCGATCAGTTGCTTGACCTGTGCCGTGCGGGCCTTCTGCTCGGCTTTTTCCTGCTGCTGGCGGTTCAGCTCCTGGTCGCGTGCAGCCTTTTCGGCCTGCGCCTGCAGCGCGGCCTGACGCGTGCTGTCATCCAGCTCGGCCTGGCCCTTTTGCACCAGACGTTTCTGTTTTTGCTGCTGCTTGCCAGCCTGCTTGGCCTGTTTTTCATTGACCAGGCCGGCTTTGAGCAGCTGGTCGCGCAGGGAAAGACCCATGACTAAAGATCCCGAACATGATTCAGTTGCGGCAGCGACGCAGATTCGCGCTGCCAATCCAAGGCACCCAGCATAAGGGCTAAGGCGCAGCGGCTCCAGCCCGAAAACCCATCGTAGCCCGGATGAAATCCGGGAAGGGGCTGATTCGTCTCTCCCGGATTTCATCCGGGCTACGGTGCTCAGCAGCCGGGAGACTGCTTCTCCAGTTTCTTCGCCTCGCCCCAGAGCGCGTCCAGCTCCTCCAGCGAGCAGTTGTCCAGGCGGCGGCCGGCCTCACGCACGCTTTGCTCAATGAAGCGAAAACGCCGCTCGAACTTGCCATTGGCAGCACGCAACGCGCTTTCAGGGTCGACCTTCAGATGTCGCGCCAGGTTGGTGACAACGAACAGCAGGTCGCCGATCTCTTCGGCCACCGCCTCGGCATCGTTCTCACTCATGGCTTCGAGCACTTCATCCAGCTCTTCGCGCACCTTGTCCACCACCGGCAACGCATCGGGCCAGTCGAAGCCGACCTGGGCCGCACGCTTCTGCAGTTTGGCCGCACGCGAGAGCGCCGGCAGCGCCGTCGGTACATCATCGAGCAGGGATAGCTGCTCGGGGGCAGCGGCCTTTTCGGCGCGCTCCTCGGCCTTTAGCTCTTCCCAGCGCTGCTTGACCGCAGCCTCCTCCAGCTGCGCCGCGTCAGGCGCCCCGTACAGATCACCGTCGGGAAACACGTGCGGGTGGCGACGAATCAGCTTGGTGGTGATGCCATCGACTACCCGGGCGAAGTCGAAGCGCCCTTCCTCTTGCGCCAGCTGGCTGTAGTAAACCACCTGGAACAGCAGGTCGCCGAGTTCGCCCGGCAGGTGATCGAAGTCGCCACGCTCGATGGCGTCAGCGACCTCGTAAGCCTCTTCCAGGGTATAGGGCACGATGGTCGCGTAGGTCTGCTTCAGATCCCACGGGCAACCGAACTGCGGGTCACGCAGACGCGCCATCAGGTGCAGCAGGTCGTCGAGTCGATACATGAAAGCTTCCTGCTAAGCCACGCGGTGACGACGCGCCTCGATGATATTGGGCAACTGACCGATACGCGCCAACAGACGACCCAGGGCATCGAGCCCCGGAATCTCCACGGTGATCGACATGGAGGCGGTGTTGTCCTCCTTGTTCGAACGGGTGTTGACCGCCAGCACGTTGAGCTTCTCGTTGAGCAACACCTGGGTCACGTCACGCAGCAGACCGGAACGGTCGTAGGCCTTGATGACGATTTCCACCGGGTAGGTCTGCACCGGCACCGGGCCCCAACTCACCTGGATCATCCGCTCCGGCTCGCGTGCAGTCTGCTGCAACGCCGTTGGGCAGTCTTGGCGGTGAATGGTGACACCACGCCCCAGGGTGATGTAACCGACGATGGGGTCGCCCGGAAGCGGCTGGCAGCAGCCGGCCATCTGCGTGAGCAGGTTGCCGACCCCCTGGATCTGGATATCGCCACGCTTGCCCGGCTTGAAGCCCTGCGCCTTGCGTGGAATCAGTTCCAGTTGTTCGTTGCCACGCTCTGGCTCGACCAATTGCTGAGCCAGGTTGACTGCATGGGCCAAGCGCACATCGCCAGCGCCGAGTGCGGCGAACAGGTCTTCGGCAGTTCTCAGGTTGGCCTTTTCGGCCAACTTGTCGAAGTCCGCGCCGACCAGCGCCATGCGCGCCAGCTCGCGCTCGAGCAGTTGCTTGCCGGCGGCGACGTTCTGATCGCGATCCTGCAGCTTGAACCAGTGGACGATCTTCGCCCGCGCGCGGCTGGTGGTGACGTAGCCGAGGTTGGGATTGAGCCAGTCGCGACTGGGCGTGCCCTGCTTGCTGGTGATGATCTCCACCTGCTCGCCAGTCTGCAGGCTGTAGGTCAGCGGCACGATACGGCCGTTGATCTTGGCACCCCGGCAGTTGTGGCCAATCTCGGTGTGCACACGGTAGGCGAAGTCCAGAGGCGTGGCGCCCTTGGGCAGGTCGATGGCGTGACCATCAGGGGTGAACACGTAGACCCGATCCGGCTCGATGTCGACACGCAGCTGCTCGGCCAGGCCGCCGATATCGCCCAGTTCCTCGTGCCACTCGATGACCTGACGCAACCAGGAAATCTTCTCTTCGTAGTGGTTGGAACCAGATTTGACGTCGGTGCCCTTGTAGCGCCAGTGCGCGCAGACACCCAGCTCGGCCTCTTCGTGCATGGCGTGGGTGCGGATCTGCACCTCCAGCACCTTGCCTTCCGGGCCCAGCACGGCGGTGTGCAGCGAACGGTAGCCGTTCTCCTTGGGGTTGGCGATGTAGTCGTCGAACTCCTTGGGAATGTGTCGCCACAAGGTGTGCACGATGCCGAGGGTGGTGTAGCAGTCACGCACCTCCGGAACCAGCACGCGCACCGCGCGCACATCATAGATCTGGCTGAACTGCAGGCCCTTGCGCTGCATCTTGCGCCAGATCGAATAGATATGTTTGGCCCGGCCACTGATATCGGCCTTGATGCCGGTGGCTTCCAGCTCCTGGCGCAGATTCGCCATGGCGTCGTTGATGTACTGCTCACGATCGAGGCGACGCTCGTGCAGCAGCTTGGCGATCTGCTTGTACTGCTCCGGCTCCAGGTAGCGGAAGGACAGATCCTCCAGCTCCCATTTGATATGGCCGATACCGAGGCGATGCGCCAGCGGCGCGTAGATGTCGAACACCTCACGCGCCACGCGCTGACGCTTGTCTTCGTCGGCTTCCTTGACCGCACGAATCGCGCAGGTACGCTCGGCCAGCTTGATCAAGGCCACACGCACGTCGTCGACCATCGCCACCAGCATCTTGCGCAGGTTCTCCACCTGCGTCTGCGAGCCGACCACGACCGATTCACGCGGGTTGATACTGGCGCTGATCGCGGCCATGCGCAGCACACCTTCGATCAGCTTGGCCACCACCGAGCCGAAGCGCTGATGCACGGCAGCCAGGGTGACCTGACCCTCACGTACGCCGCGATAGATGACCGCGGCGACCAGCGAGTCCTGATCGAGTTTGAGATCGGCGAGGATTTCCGCGATATCGAGGCCGGCGCGGAAACTCGATGCGCCTTCGCTCCAGTGATGCTGGATGCTGTTGGCATGCTGCTCCACATCACGGGCGAATTCGCAGGCCTCCTTGAGCGCCTGACGATCCAGCGCCGGATCGACGCTGGCGACATGATCCAACCAGGCCTCGAGATTGATGCTGCCGTCATCGTTGACCGGCTGATGCGCCCTTACCTGAACCATCGTCTTACCTTCCCTACGGTGCGCATACGGCGCACCGAGCAGTCGCCGGCCTTCTCTGAGCCGGTCGGATTAACTGAAAGGATGCGCATCCTGCGCATCCCTGCGGTACCGAACGTACCGCTTTGGACCGAGGCCTAGGCCTCGGCTTTCTCGAATAGAGCCATTGCCTCGACATGCGCCGTTTGCGGAAACATGTCGAGAATCCCGGCGCGGCGCAGGCGATAGCCCTGCTGCTGCAACTCGGCGGCGTCACGCGCCAGGGTGGTCGGGTTGCAGGAGACATAGACCAGGCGCCGTGCGCCCAACCCACTCATCTCACGCACGACCTCCAACGCGCCATCGCGTGGCGGGTCGAGCAACACGGCATCGAAGTCCTCACGCGCCCAGGTTTCATCGGCCAGCGGGTTGGACAGGTCGGCACGGAAAAAGTGCGCATTGCCCAAGCCATTGTTTTGCGCGTTGGCAGCCGCCCGCGCCACCATCACGTCGACACCCTCCACAGCCACGACCTCGGCCGCCTGGCGCGCCAGCGGCAGAGCAAAATTACCCAGCCCACAGAACAGATCCAACACTCGCTCGCCCGGCTGCACTGCCAACCAGTCTAGCGCCTGCACGACCATCGCCTCGTTGACCAGACCATTGACCTGCACAAAGTCGCCTGGCTGGTATGCCAGGCGCAGTTGCCAGTGAGCCAGTTCGAACCCCAGTTCGGCGCTCGCATCATCGGCCTGCGGCTGCCCTTCGCCGTGCAGCCACAGCTGTGCTGCATGCTCGACGCAGAAAGCCCTCAAGCGAAGCAGATCATGTTCTGTCAGCGGCGCGGTGTGACGTAGCAACAGTGCTTCGGCGGTGCCGCTGAACAACTCCACGTGCCCCAATGCCTGTGGTTTTTCCAGGCTCCGTAACAGCGCGGGTAGCGCCTTGAGGATCGTTTGCAAGGGCTGTACCAGCACCGGGCAGTCATCGATGGCAACGATGTCCTGACTGGCTTCGGCGCGAAAACCGACATGCAGTTGACGCGCCTTGGCATCCCAGCGCACGGCGATCCGTGCGCGACGCCGGTAGGCGAACTCAGGGCCCGTCAGCGGCGCCGCCCACTCCTGCGGCTGAACCCCGCCCAGGCGTAACAACTGTTCGGCCAGCGTGCGCTGTTTCAGGGCAAGCTGATCGGCATGAGGCATATGTTGCAGGTTGCAGCCACCACAGCGATCGGCATGCCGGCAAGGCGCCTCGCGGCGTTCGCTGCTGGCGGTGATGATGCGTTCGGCGCGCGCCTCGACGGTCTGGCTACGCGCACCAAGCACACGTGCCTCGACCTGCTCGCCGGCCAAAGCGCCGCTGACGAACCAGGTACGCCCGCCCTCGAAGGCAATACCACGACCGTCACCGGCCAGGCGCTCGATGGAGAGCTTCTGCTTCTTGCCAACCGGCACCTGCGGCGCGCGTGCGCCACCGCTGGGCTGAAAGCGCAGAGTGGAGCTGCGTCTGGCCATCAGTGCGCCGGGTCTTCGTAGACGCCGGTGGACAGGTAGCGATCGCCGCGGTCGCAGATGATCGCCACCATCACTGCGTTCTCCACTTGCTGCGACAGGCGCAGCATGCCCGCCACGGAACCACCGGACGAGACGCCGCAGAAGATGCCCTCTTCGCGCGCCAGGCGACGCATGACGTGTTCGGCCTCGGCCTGGCCCATGTCCATCACCTGGTCGACACGCTCGGCCTGATAGATCTTCGGCAGGTATTCCTCGGGCCAGCGACGGATACCGGGGATGGCCGAGCCTTCCTGCGGCTGCAGGCCGACGATCTGAATCGCCGGGTTCTGCTCCTTGAGGTAGCGCGAGGTACCCATGATGGTGCCGGTAGTGCCCATGGAACTGATGAAGTGGGTAATGGTACCGCCCGTCTGCCGCCAGATTTCCGGGCCGGTGCCGGTGTAGTGGGCTTGCGGATTGTCGCCGTTGGCGAACTGGTCGAGCACCTTGCCGCGACCTTCGGCCTGCAGCTTCTCGGCCAGATCCCGCGCGCCCTCCATGCCCTCTTCCTTGCTGACCAGGATCAGCTCGGCGCCATAGGCGGTCATCGCCCACTTGCGCTCGGCGGTGGAGTTGTCCGGCATGATCAGGATCATCTTGTACCCCTTGATCGCCGCCGCCATGGCCAGGGCGATACCGGTGTTGCCGCTGGTGGCCTCGATCAGGGTGTCGCCGGGCTGGATGTCCCCACGCAGCTCGGCGCGGGTGATCATCGACAGCGCCGGACGATCCTTGACCGAACCGGCCGGGTTGTTGCCTTCCAGCTTGACCAACAGGGTGTTGCTGGTTTCACCCGCCAGGCGTTGCAGGCGTACCAGGGGGGTATTGCCGACGCAGTCGGCAATGGTCGGGAATTGCAGGGTCATGGGTCGCTCGAATCCAGACTGACGCGAAGGGGCGTCATGATACGCCGAACCCGCGGCGGCATCACCCAGCGAACGTAACCAGAGACTGCTCGACGCGATCAGGCAGCCGGCAGGTACATATATACGCGCAAGCCATGACTGCCGTTCTCGGCCCAGACCCGCCCGCCCTGCGTCTCGATCATGCTGCGGGCAATGGCCAGGCCCAGTCCGAAGCCATCCCCCCCCGGGCGTGCAGCGCTGAGACGCGTGAAAGGCCTGAAGATGTTCTCCAGTTCCTCCTCGGCAACGCCGGGCCCCTGATCCTCGATCCACAACAGCCATTGCCCGTCATCAGGCTGACCGCCCAGGCGCACGACGCCACCGTCCGGGGAATGGCGAATGGCGTTACGCAAAATGTTCTCCAACGCCTGCGCCAGTCCATTGAGATTGCCCCGCACCAAACAGGCGGAAGGCAGATCGCAGGGCATGCGCTCGAGCGGCCAGCCGGTTTCGAAACCGGCATTTTCCCGCAGAACGTCCCAGAGCCTGACGACATCCACCTCCTCGCTGGGCAGGCTCGGGCGCTCCGTATCCAGCCAGACCAGCTCCAGCGCGTCGCCGACCAGCTTCTCCATTTCCTGCACCTCACGCGCCAGGCGCTGACGCAGCGCGTCGGCGTCCTGCTCACCCTCCCCGGCCACGCGCAAGCGGCTCAGCGGCGTGCGTAACTCATGGGACAGATCGCGCAGCAGTTGGCGCTGAAACGCCACAGTGCCTTCCAGGCGCTCAGCCATATGATCGAAGGTACGGGCCAGTTCACCCAGTTCGTCCTTACGCTGCGTCATCTGCATGCCCAGCCGGGCGGACAGGTCACCCGCACTCAAGGCTGCGGCCTGACGCCTGAGAATCGCCAGAGGGGAAATCAACAGGCGATACAACAGGATCGCCACGACAATGGCCAGCACGGCCGGCAGCACGCGCTGCAGCAGCAACTCCCAGAGCTCGTTGTACTTGCGCGGATTCAAGCGCTGCGGCAGTTCCATGACCAGGCGGGCCGAGCCGTCGCTGAAAGGCGCATAAAAGGTCGGCGTGCCCCCGGGCCGGCCTACGGGAAAGTCCAACTTGCGCACGAAATCCAGGCGTTGCGACTCCTCGGGCGTCAGCGGCTGCGAGGACAGCGAGTCCTTGTGCGAGTCGACCACCACCGCCCAGACCCGCTCACGCGCCTGCAGGCGTTGCAGAAAGGCATCGATACCTGCCGCGCCCTCCTCTCGCCATGCGGCCTCGGCATCCCGGGCATAGCCGCGGAGAACTTGCTTGGTCGAATTGGGCAAATAGGACGTGGCGTCGAGCAGCACACGACCAACGTCGACATGCAGACTGACCAGCAGCAGGCAGAACAGCGCCAGCGCGCCTGCCAAGCGCCACAGCAGCGAGTGCCGCCCCGGCAGGCTCACGTTCCTGCCTGGGCCAGGATATAGCCCTTGCCCCATACCGTATCGACACGCATCGCCTCGTACCCCACCGCCTGCAATTTGCGGCGAATGTGGCTGACGTGCATGTCCAGGCTGCGGTCATGCTGGGCATAGGCGCGACGCAGTGCCTGCTGATAAAGGAAGGGCTTGCTCAGCGCTTCGTCCTGATGCCGCCAGAGCAGCTCAAGCACCCGGTACTCGCTGGGTGTCAGGCCAACCCACTTGCCTGAAAAAGCGACATCGCTGCGCCCCTCGTCGAACTGCAGGGCATCGTCAGGAGCACTCGGCTGCTGCTCGCGACGCTCATAGGCTACCCGACGCAAAATGGCTTCCACCCGCACGCTCAACTCCCCCAGGCTGAAGGGCTTGGGCAGATAGTCGTCAGCACCGCGGCTGAAACCGGCGATTCGATTCTGTTCGTCACCCAGCGCCGACATCAGCAGCACCGGCACGCTACGGCGTTCGCGCAAACGTTGCAGCGCCTCCAGGCCATTGGTGCCAGGCAGCAGGATATCCATCAGGATCAGATCGAAATCCTCGCTTTCGGCCAGGTGCAAACCCTCACTGCCGTCATGGCTCAGGGTCACGTCGAAACCGCAGCCAATCAGATGCGATTGCAGATGACTGGCAAGCAGAGGGTCGTCCTCGACGGCAAGGATACGAGCCGAGGTGGGAGTGCGGATCATCATGGCGGAAAACCGAGCGAGCAGAATGAGAACAATTCTACCTATTAAACAGCAATCGCTCACCTACAGATTCCAGCACGCCGAATCGCTACACTGCCCAGATGTTCTGAAGGAGGAAGGTCGTGTTCAAGGATCTAAGCATCAAAGGCCGTGTGCTGTTGCTCACCCTGCTGCCCACCAGCCTGCTGGCGCTGGTACTGGGCGGCTATTTCACCTGGGTGCAACTCTCGGGGCTGCAGGCGCAACTGCTGCAACGCGGCGAGATGCTGGTCGAACACCTGGCACCACTGGCTGCACCAGCCCTGGAAAAGCAGGATCAGGATCTGCTCGAACGCATCGCTCAGCAGGCACTGGAGCACCCCGATGTCCGCGCGGTGACCTTCCTCGCCGCTGAACGCACGCAGCTGGCGCATGCTGGCCCGAGCATGCTCAACTCCGTGCCCGACAACCAGGCGGGCATCAGTCTGCTCAGTGGCCAGGACGCCACACGTTTTCTGCTACCGGTTTACGACCAGCACCTGGTGCTCAGCGGCGAAACGGAAAGTGAGCGCAGCACCGGCCTGCTTGGCTGGGTCGAACTGGAACTGTCGCACCAGGGCACCCTGTTGATCGGCTATCGCAGCCTTTTCACCAGCCTGCTGCTGATCGCCGGCGGCCTTGCCGTCACCGCCCTGCTCGCCCTGCGCATGAGCCGCAGCATCAACGGCCCGCTGCGGGAGATCAAGGCAGGCGTCGCCCAGCTCAAGGACGGCCACCTGGAAACCCGTCTGCCGCCATTGGGCAGCCATGAGATGGACGAGCTGGCCTCCGGCATCAACCGCATGGCCGAAGCCTTGCAGAATGCCCAGGAAGAGTTGCAGCACAGCATCGAACAAGCCACCGAGGACGTGCGCCAGAACCTGGAAACCATCGAGATCCAGAACATCGAGCTGGACTTCGCGCGCAAGGAGGCCCTGGAGGCCAGCCGCATCAAGTCCGAGTTCCTGGCCAACATGAGCCACGAGATCCGTACCCCACTCAACGGCATCCTCGGGTTCACCAATCTGTTGCAAAAGAGCGAGCTCAGCCCGCGCCAGCAGGATTACCTGTCGACCATCGAGAAATCCGCTGACAGCCTGCTCGGCATCATCAACGAGGTGCTCGATTTCTCCAAGATCGAGGCCGGCAAGCTGGTGCTCGAATCCATCCCCTTCAACCTGCGCGACCTGCTGCAGGACACCCTGACCATCCTTGCCCCTGCCGCCCATGAAAAGCAGCTGGAACTGGTCAGCCTGATCTATCGCGACACCCCGCTGGCCCTGCGCGGCGACCCGCAGCGCCTGAAGCAGGTACTGACCAACCTGGTGAGTAACGCGATCAAGTTCACCCGCGAGGGCACCATCGTCATGCGTGCGATGGTCGAGGACGAGAGTGCCGACAGCGCGCAACTGCGCATCAGCGTGATGGACACCGGCATCGGCCTGTCGGATGAAGACCTGCGCGCCCTGTTCCAGGCCTTCAGCCAGGCCGACAACTCGCTCAGCCGCCAGGCCGGTGGCACGGGCTTGGGCCTGGTGATTTCCAAGCGCCTGATCGAACAGATGGGCGGCGAAATCGGCGTCGACAGCACGCCCGGCGAAGGCTCGGAATTCTGGATCAGCCTGACCCTGCCCAAAGCCCGCGACGACGCCGAAGATCTGCCCCGCGCACCACTGCAGGGGCGCCGCGTGGCCGTACTGGAAAGCCACGAATTGGCGCGCCAGGCCTTGGCTCACCAGCTGGAGGACTGCGGCCTGGAGGTGGAAAGCTTCGCCGACCTGGGCCAACTGTTCGAGGCCGTGCTCAATCAACAGCAGGGTGAACATCCGCTGAGCCTCGCCGTGCTGGGGCTCACCGCCGGCCAGTTGCAACCCGACGCACTTGGCCAGCGCATCTGGGATCTCGACCGCCTCGGCTGCAAGGCGTTGGTACTCTGTCCGACCACCGAACTGGGGCTGTTCCACGAATCGCTGCCTGATGCCTACACCCAGTTGCAGGCCAAACCGCCTTGCACGCGCAAGCTGCACAAGGCGCTGGTCGAGATGGTCTGCCCACAGCGCCCGGTCAACGAACCGGTGGTAATGAACGAAACGCGTCGGCCGAAGATTCTCTGCGTCGACGACAACCCGGCCAACCTGCTGCTGGTGCAGACCCTGCTCGATGATCTGGGCGCCCAGGTCAAGGCCGTGGACAGCGGTTACTCCGCCATCGACGCGGTACGAGAGGACAATTTCGACCTGGTGTTCATGGACGTGCAGATGCCCGGCATGGACGGCCGCGAGGCCACCGAAGCGATCCGCCAGTGGGAAAGCGAACAGGGCCGTAGCGCCACGCCGATCATTGCCCTGACCGCCCATGCCCTGGCCAACGAGAAACGTGCCCTGCTGCAAAGCGGCCTGGATGACTACCTGACCAAACCGATCAACGAACGCCAACTGGCTCAGGTCGTACTCAAGTGGACGGGGCTGAACCTGCGCAACCAGCCCAGCAGCAAGATCGCGCCACCCGCACCGACGCCATCGCAACCCAAGATCCTCGATGCTGAGGAAGGCCTGCGCCTGGCGGCCGGCAAGGCCGACCTCGCAGCCGACATGCTGAGCATGCTGCTGGCCGGCCTGCCCGGCGATCGCCAAGCCATCCGCCAGGCTCGCGATGCCGGCGAACGCACCGCGCTGATCGAGCGGGTTCATCGCCTGCACGGCGCCACTCGCTACTGCGGCGTTCCGCAACTGCGCGCCGCCTGCCAACGCAGCGAGACACTGCTCAAGCAGGACGACCCTGAAGCCCAACGCGCACTGGACGATTTGGACGATGCCATCGCGCGCCTGACCGAAGCCGCAGCACAAAGTGCCTGAGGAGCCGAGATGCGTATCTGCCTGTTCAGCAGCAAGCCCTACGACCGCGACTCGTTCCTCGCAGCGAACTGCCCCCCTGACTGGCACCTGCAGTTTCACGACACGCGCCTGACGGTCGACAGCGTAGCGCTGGCCAGCGGCTGCGAAGTGGTCTGTGCCTTCATCAATGACGACCTGTCGGCCCCGGTGCTGGAGCAGTTGGCTGCCAGCGGCACGCGCCTGATCGCACTGCGCTCGGCCGGCTACAACCATGTCGACCTGGCAGCAGCGCAGCGCCTCGGCCTGCCAGTAGTACGCGTACCGGCCTATTCACCGCATGCCGTGGCCGAGCACGCCGTAGCCCTGATTCTGGCGCTGAACCGCCGCACTCACCGCGCCTTCAACCGCACCCGCGAGGGGGATTTTTCTCTGCACGGCCTGACCGGTTTCGACCTGCACGGCAAGACCGTCGGCGTGGTCGGTGGCGGCAAGATCGGCCAGGTATTCGCCGGCATCATGCATGGCTTCGGTTGCCAGGTGCTGATCTACGACCCGTTCCCGCTGAGCGGACTCGATGCCCTGGGCGCACGCCAGGCACCACTGGACGAAGTGATCGCCAACAGCGACATCCTCAGCCTGCACTGCCCGCTGACCGACGAGAGCTACCACCTGATAGACAGTGCACGCCTGACCCAGATGAAACGCGGCGCAATGTTGATCAATACCGGCCGCGGCGCGCTGGTCGATGCCCCGGCCCTGATCGAGGCACTGAAAAGCGGCCAGCTCGGCTACCTAGGCCTGGACGTCTACGAAGAGGAATCGGAGCTGTTCTTCGAGGATCACTCCGACCTGCCCCTACAGGACGACACCCTGGCCCGCCTGCTGAGTTTCCCCAACGTGATCATTACCGCGCACCAGGCCTTTCTCACTCGCGAAGCGCTTGGCGCCATCGCCCGCACCACGCTGGACAACATCGCCGCCTGGATCGCCGGCAGCCCGAGCAATGAGGTCAAGGCCGGCGCGTGATAGCATGCCGGCTGATCCGGAGGACCCATGGCCGAACACGATTTCCGTTATTCCCTGCTCAACCCGCAACACACCCTCACCGAATGCCGCGCCCTGGCGCCGGGCCGCTATCAGGTCACCGGCAACGGTGGCTCGATCCAGGCCAATGACACGCTGCTGGTCACCCTCAAAGGCAGTCGCGACCTGCACATGCGTCTGGACGTGGAGAAGGTTCGCCATCTGATCAACCCGCCCGGCCAGTGGCTGGCCGTGTGCAAAGGCCCGCAGTTCAAGGAGCTGGCCATCCATAACTGGCAAGTGAACTGCGACGGTTGCGGCAAACAATTGGATTTCGAGTTCGCCGTCGACGCGGCGCTTGGCAAGGCCGCACAAGCGCCAGCTGCCGAGGCCCGTATCGCCGAATTGGGCTGGCGCAACGACGCCGGCCGCCATCTGTGTCGAACCTGCCAGGAGGCCTGACACCATGTACCGCGCCCTGCCACTCGCCCTGCTCGCCGCCACGTTGGCCGGCTGCGCCAGCGACGCACCGCAGCTGGAAACCGAACGCAGCTACCGCGTGGAATGGATCGGCGAACGCCCGCTGATCGATCGCAGCCACCTGACCATCACCTTCGCCGCGGATGGTCGCGCCCATGGGCATGCCGGCTGCAACCACTGGTTCGCCGGTTATTCGCTCAAAGGTGACGCCATCCGCTTCGATGCCCCAGGCAGCACCCGCAAGATGTGCGCACCATCGCTGATGGAGCAGGAGCAACGCTTCCTGGCAGCCTTGGGCGAAGTGCAGCGCTGGGACTTCAATGGCATCGGTCAGTTGCAACTGTGGCCGGCCAGCGGCAAGCCAATTCGCCTCTGGGCTGAATAGAAACCGCGGCATGTTCGCAGGGTGGGGAACCCTACCGGATTGACGACGGATGGCGGGGTGCACCCGCCCTACACGCCTGGGCTACGTGAACAGATCCAGTTGCTCCTGACGCCCACGCAGGTCGTGCAGCCTGACACCAACCCCGAGCAGGCGCACCGGCTTGCCGCCACGCGCAAAGGCACTGCTCAGCAATTGCCGATAGCTCTCCAGATCCCGACTGGCACCAGCCTGCTCCAGGGTGGTCTGGGTAAAGTCATGGAACTTGACCTTGACGAAGGGTTTGTCCGGCCGATAGCTCGAATCCAGGCGCAGCAGACGGCCGTTCATCTCCTCGAGCAGCGCCGGCAACTTCTCCAGGCAGCTGTCCAGATCCGGCAGATCCTGATCGTAGGTATTCTCGACGCTCAACGACTGCCGACGGCTGTCCACCTGTACCGCACGCTCGTCGATACCATGCGCCAACCGCCATAGACGCTCGCCAAAGCTGCCGAATTCGCGCACCAGCGCCAGCTTGTTCCATTCGCGCAAATCCAGGCAAGTGCGAATGCCCAGACGCGTCAGCTTGTCTGCCGTGACCTTGCCAACGCCATGCAGCTTGCTCACCGGCAACGCCGCGACGAAATCGTCCACCTGATCCGGCGTGATGACGAACAGCCCATTGGGCTTGCGCCAGTCGCTGGCAATCTTGGCCAGGAACTTGTTCGGCGCCACGCCAGCCGACACGGTGATGTGCAACTCCTGCGCAACGCGGTGACGAATTTCCTGAGCGATGCGCGTGGCACTACCGGAAAAATGTGGCGAGTCGCTGACATCGAGATAGGCCTCGTCCAGCGATAGTGGTTCGATCAGATCGGTGAACTGGCGGAAGATGGCGTGAATTTCCCGCGAGACACTGCGGTACGCCTCGAAGCGCGGCTTGACGATCAACAGGTCCGGGCACAGTTTCAGCGCCTGCCGCGACGACATCGCCGAACGCACGCCATAGGCCCGCGCCTCGTAGTTGCAGGTGGCAATCACTCCGCGCCGATCGGCCGAACCACCAACCGCCAGCGGACGGCTGGCCAGGCTCGGGTCGTCACGCATCTCGATGGCGGCGTAAAAGCAGTCGCAGTCGACGTGAATTATCTTGCGCACAACACCCTCGAAAGCCTTACCAGGTCTGGTCGAACTCGCTGAAGTCTAACAGTTGTTTGAGGCTAACCATCTGAGTTGAAAACAGTTTTTTGAAGATAACAGTTGACGTAAGACTCTCTGCCGGTAGAATGGCGACCGCGGGATGGAGCAGTCTGGTAGCTCGTCGGGCTCATAACCCGAAGGTCGTAGGTTCAAATCCTGCTCCCGCAACCACCTTCCGAAAAGGCCACTCAAGCGAGTGGCCTTTTTGTTTGTCTGGTCGATTAATGATTTCGATCAAAATCAAAAAATCGATTGACAACACTCTCTCCCTGAATAGAATAGCCGCCGCGGGATGGAGCAGTCTGGTAGCTCGTCGGGCTCATAACCCGAAGGTCGTAGGTTCAAATCCTGCTCCCGCAACCACCTTCCGAAAAGGCCACTCAAGCGAGTGGCCTTTTTGTTTGTCTGGTCGATTAATGATTTCGATCAAAATCAAAAAATCGATTGACAACACTCTCTCCCTGAATAGAATAGCCGCCGCGGGATGGAGCAGTCTGGTAGCTCGTCGGGCTCATAACCCGAAGGTCGTAGGTTCAAATCCTGCTCCCGCAACCACCTTCAGAGAAAGGCCACTCGATCGAGTGGCCTTTTTCGTTTCCGGATATTGATCTTCCTCAGTTTCACATAAGCCAAGCGCGCCTATGCTGGAGATACCTGCCGCAGATGCAGGACATTACCGAGGAAGCCTGTATGAATTGGAAGAACACCCCACCACGCTATGGAAGCCTGTCCATCGGCCTGCACTGGTTGATGCTGATCCTGATCGCCGCCGTTTACACCTGCATCGAGCTCAAGGGCAATTTCCCCAAGGGCAGCGATACCCGCGAACTGCTCAAGCAGTGGCACTTCATGCTCGGCCTGAGCGTTTTCGCCCTGGTCTGGCTGCGCCTGCTCGCCCGTGCGCTGAGCCCTACTCCGGCCATCCAGCCCGCGCCACCGAGCTGGCAGAACCTGCTCGCCAAGCTCATGCACCTGGCACTGTACGCCCTGATGATCGGTGCGCCGCTGGCCGGCTGGCTGATTCTCAGTGCCGCCGGCAAGCCCATTCCCTTCTTCGGCCTGGAGCTGCCCGCATTGATCGGCCCGGACAAGGAGCTGGCCGGACAGATCAAGGAGCTGCACGAACTGGCCGGCACCGCCGGTTACTGGCTGATTGGCCTGCATGCACTCGCCGGCCTGTACCACCATTACGTAGTGCGCGATAACACCCTGACGCGCATGCTGCCGGGGCGCAATTGAGGTAACGGCGCCTCTGGTCAAGTGCCCGAACCGCCGCTAGAATTGCGCACTTTTTGATCAGAGGCGCCACCCAGGCGCCCGTTAGAGGTTAGCCCGCATGTCCAGCGCCACCCCGAAAGTCGGATTCGTCAGCCTCGGCTGCCCGAAAGCAACCGTCGACTCCGAACGCATCCTGACCCAACTGCGCATGGAAGGTTACGAGATCGTACCGACCTACCAGGATGCCGACGTGGTGGTGGTCAATACCTGCGGCTTCATCGATAGCGCCAAGGCCGAGTCGCTGGACGCCATCGGCGAGGCACTGGCCGAGAATGGCAAGGTGATCGTCACCGGCTGCATGGGCGTGGCCGAAGACAGCATCCGCGATGTGCACCCGAGCGTGCTGGCCGTCACTGGCCCGCAGCAGTACGAGCAGGTAGTCAACGCCGTACACGAAGTCATCCCGCCGAAGACCGAGCACAACCCGCTGATCGACCTGGTACCGCCGCAGGGCATCAAGCTCACCCCGCGCCATTACGCCTATCTGAAGATTTCCGAAGGCTGCAACCACACCTGCAGCTTCTGCATCATCCCGTCCATGCGCGGCAAGCTGGTCAGCCGTCCGGTGGGCGACGTGCTCAGCGAAGCCGAGCGCCTGGTCAAGGCCGGCGTCAAGGAGCTGCTGGTGATCAGCCAGGACACCAGCGCCTATGGCGTCGATCTCAAGTACAAGCTGGACTTCTGGAACGGCCAGCCGGTGAAGACGCGCATGCTCGAACTGTGCGAAGCGCTGTCCTCCATGGGCGTGTGGGTGCGCCTGCACTACGTCTATCCCTACCCCAACGTCGATGACGTGATCCCGCTGATGGCCGCCGGCAAGCTGCTGCCCTACCTGGACATTCCGTTCCAGCATGCCAGCCCGAAAGTGCTCAAATCGATGAAGCGTCCGGCCTTCGAAGACAAGACCCTGGCGCGCATCAAGAAATGGCGCGAGATCTGCCCCGAGCTGACCATCCGCTCCACCTTCATCGTCGGCTTCCCCGGCGAGACCGAAGAAGACTTCCAGTACCTGCTCGACTGGCTGACCGAGGCGCAGCTCGACCGCGTCGGCTGCTTCCAGTACTCGCCGGTAGAAGGCGCACCAGCCAACGAGCTGGGCCTGGAGCCGGTACCGGATGACGTCAAACAGGAGCGTTGGGAGCGTTTCATGGCGCATCAGCAGGCGATCAGCTCTGCGCGTCTGCAGGCCAAGATCGGTCTGGAGATGGACGTACTGGTCGACGAAGTGGACGGCGAAGGCGCCGTGGCTCGCTCCTGGGCCGACGCCCCGGAGATCGACGGCAGCGTGTTCATCGACTCCACCAACGTCAAACCGGGCGACAAGGTGCGTGTGCGCATCGTCGATGCCGACGAATACGACATGTGGGGCGAGCTGGTCTGATCAACCCGCCACACCCAAGAGCCCCGCACAATGCGGGGCTTTTTATTGCCACCCGCTTCAAGCCGCCTTTCTTTCCCGTCCCGGATGACGCTTGCCGGTACAATGTCATTTTTCCTGCCGAGCCAACCCATGAGCGAACCCACCCGCCTGTCCAAACGCGTCATCGAACTGTTCGGTTGCTCGCGCCGTGAGGCCGACCTGTACATCGCCGGCGGCTGGGTGACGGTGGATGGCAAGGTCATCGAAGCGCCGCAGTTCAAGGTCGAGGATCAGCGCGTCGAGCTGCACCCCGATGCCAGTCTTGATCCCGTCGCGGCCGTCACCCTGCTGGTGCATTGCCCGGCCAACACCAGCGCCGGAAAGTTGCAGCAGCTACTGACCGCCGCGCAGCACTGGGAAGAAGACCCGCACGCGCAGCGCATCCTGCATGGGCACTTTCTGCGTCAGGAACAGAGCCTGCCGCTGCAAAATGGCGCCAGCGGCCTGGTCATCCTCAGCCAGGACTGGCGCACCCAGCGCAAACTGCGCGAAGACGGCAACAAGCTGGAGCAGGAATACCTGGTCGATGTCAGCGGCGAATTGCCTGCCAGCGCCCTGGAGCGTCTGAAGAAAGGTCTGCTGCACAAAGGCGTGCAATTCCCACCATGCAAAGCCAGTTGGCAAAGCGAACAGCGCCTGCGCTTCGCTCTGAAGAATCCTGCGCCCGATACGCTGCGGCAGATCTGCACCGCCCTTGGCCTCAAGGTACTGGCCATGAAGCGTATCCGCGTTGGCGGCGTACCGATGGCCAAGCTGCCGGCCGGGCAATGGCGCTACCTCGGCGACAAGGAACGCTTCTGAAGCAGAGCTGTAGTAGGCTAAGCCTGCAAATGCCGTAGGGCGGGTGCAACCCGCCATAGACCATCCGGCGGGTCGCACCCGCCCTACGCGCTCACGCCCTGGAGATTGCCGCCATGCGCACCCTGCTTCTGACCACCCTGCTCGCCCTGAGCCTGTCCGCCTTCGCCGCGCCGGCGCCATTCTTCCTCTGGCAGAGCAAGGTCGACGGCCATCTGACCTGCGCCCAGGTCAGCCCTGGCGAAGGCTGGATTCGTTTCACCGGCCCGTTCCGCGATGCTGGCTGCCGGGTGGCGCATGACGCACCGGTCTCCAGGCGCTAAGCAGAACGCCATGCAGCATCTGGTTTCCCCGGTCGGTATCGTCCGCTCCTGCTTCAAGGAAAAATTCGCCATCCCCCGCCAGCCGCACCTGGCACCTGCCGCACGCGGCGTGCTGGAGTTGCTGCCGCCCTTCGATCAGGGCGAGGCTGTGCAGGGCCTGGAGCAGGTCAGCCATGTCTGGTTGCTGTTTCTGTTTCATCAGGCGCTGGAAGACAAGCCGCGCCTGAAGGTGCGTCCGCCACGCCTGGGCGGCAACCAGTCGGTCGGCGTGTTCAGCACCCGCGCCACCCATCGCCCCAACGGTATTGGTCAGTCGGTGGTGCGCCTGGAAAGGGTCGAGCCAGGTCGCCTGCACCTGTCGGGCATCGATCTGCTCGATGGCACGCCGGTGCTGGATATCAAACCCTACGTGCCCTACGCCGATTGCGTGAACGATGCGCACAACGCCATGGCCGATGCCGCGCCGCGACTGATCCCCGTGGAGTGGCAAGCCGATGCCTTGCCGTTGGCGCGCCAACACGCGCTGCGCCTGAACGAGCCACTGGTGGAACTGATCGAGCAATGCCTGGCGCAAGATCCGCGCCCGGCTTACCAGCAACCAGAGCCCGAACGACGCTATGGCGCGCGCTTCTGGGATCTGGACGTGCACTGGCATTATCCCGAGCCGGGGCGCATCCGGGTGCTGGATGTGCAGAAGGCAGCGAACATCGCATAGCGTCGACAGCGCCAGCGGTGCGCACGGCGCACCCTACGGAGGGTTTGGCGCATGAGCAGGCATTTCGGTGGGCAATGATGCCTGCTTTCCGCGTCGCCAGGCCCTAGGGTGAAGCTTCACCATCCTGCGAGGCCTGTTCATGCATCCGTACTTTTCCCTTGCCGGGCGCACCGCCCTGGTCACTGGCGGCACCCGCGGCATCGGTCTGATGATAGCCAAGGCCTTCGTCGAAGCCGGCGCCCACGTCTATGTCTGTGCCCGCGACGGCGAAGCCTGCGCACAGACCGCCGCCGAGCTTTCCGCCTTCGGCAAGTGCACCGGCATCACCGCCAACCTCTCCGATGAGGAAGGCGTACAGGCCCTGGCTGCCGAGCTGACCGGGCGCATCGACAAGCTCGACATCCTGGTCAACAACGCCGGCACCACCTGGGGCGCGCCGCTGGAAAGCTACCCGGCCAAGGGCTGGGAAAAAGTCATGCAGCTCAACGTCACCTCGGTATTCGGCTGCATCCAGCAATTGCTGCCGCTGCTGCGCAAGGCCGGTTCAGCGGATTGCCCGGCACGGGTGATCAATATCGGTTCGGTAGCCGGCATCAGCGCCATGGGGGAACAGGCTTATGCCTATGGCCCGAGCAAGGCCGCGCTGCACCAGCTGTCGCGCATGCTGGCCAAGGAGCTGGTGGGCGAGCACATCAACGTCAACGTGATCGCCCCGGGGCGCTTCCCGAGCAAGATGACCCGTTTCATCGCCGAGGACGAAGCGGCGCTGGCTGCCGACACCGCAGTGATTCCGATGAAACGCTGGGGCCGCGAGGAAGAGATGGCCGCCCTGGCGCTGAGCCTCGCGGGCAGCGCAGGCGCCTACATGACCGGCACCGTCATCCCCATCGACGGCGGTTTTCACCTGGGCTGAAGCACGTTAACGAGCAGGAGGCGGCACGCCGCCTCCTGCCTTTCAGGTACGGAACTGCCGCACAATTCCCTGAAGCTCGACACCGAGCCGCGCCAGCTCCGCACTGGAGGCAGCGGTCTGCTCGCTGGCGGTGGCACTCTGCTCACCGATATCACGCACGCGGGTGACGCTTTCGTTGATCGCCTCGGCTACCGCACTCTGCTCCTCGGCGGCTGCGGCGATCTGCTGATTCATCTGTTCGATGGTGCTGACCGCCTGGGTGATGCGCCCCAGGGCATCGCCCGCCTCGCCTGCCAGCTCGACGGTACGCCGCGTCAGGTCACGGCTGCTGTCCATCTGCTGCACCGCGCCCTTGGCCATGCTCTGCAGGCCGGCGATCAGGCCTTCGATTTCCTCGGTGCTGTCCTGCGCACGCTTGGCCAGCGCACGCACTTCGTCGGCGACCACGGCGAAACCACGGCCCTGCTCCCCCGCGCGCGCCGCCTCGATGGCAGCGTTGAGCGCCAGCAGATTGGTCTGCTCGGCAACATTGCGGATGACCTCCAGCACGCTGCCGATACGTGCACTTTCCTGATTCAGCGCGGCTATGGCCTCGGCGGATTGCTCCACTTCATTGGCCAGGTTGTCGATCTGATCCACCGCCTGTTGCACTACACGGTTGCCCTGCTGCGCCTCGAGGTCGGCATCACGCGCCGCCAGCGAGGCCTGCTCGGCGTTCTGCGCTACTTCCTGCACGGTGGCGGCCATCTGGTGCATGGCGGTGGCGGTCTGCTCGGTCTCGAGTTTTTGCGTCTGCACCCCAGCGCTGGTCTGCGCGGTGATTGCCGAGAGCTGCTCGGCAGCGGCGGCGATCTGCCCGACGCCGCCACCGATACGGCCGACCAGGCTGCGCAGGCTGACAGTCATGTCCTGCATGGCAGAGAGCAATTGGCCTACCTCGTCACGGCGATCCTGGGGAATGTCCTGACTGAGATCACCGGCGGCAATACGCTGGGCGAAACCTACGGTCTGGCGCAGCGGTACGACGATCAGACGGGTGATCAACAGCGCGGCGCACAGCCCGAAGATCACCGCCGCAGCGCCCATGACGCCGAGCATCGTCAGCGCTCGCCGACTGTCGTCGAGCATGCCCTGTTCGGCGTTGGCCTGCGCCGCCTCGGCGAGTCCGAGTACCGAGCGGGCGCGCTCGATCATCGCGTTCTCGGTGGCCTCGTTCTGGCTGCGAATCTGCTGGTAGTACTGGAACGAACGCTGGTACAGGGTCAGGGCTTGCAGGGCCGTCTCGATAGAGGCTTTCTGATCGTCATTGAGCCAGACCATCAGGCTGTTGGCGACGGTCTGCAGGTCGTCGCTGACGTACTCCCACTCCTCCAGCGCCTTGGCCGAGCCGTCGATGATGTAGAGGCTTTCATAGCTGCGCAGGTCGAGCATGCGCTTGCTCAGACCGGAAGCGGTTTCCGCCAGGGTCAACGGATCGCTGCCACGCAGGCGGTCGCCCTGCAGGCGTAGTTCACGCACGGCGTCGTACATGTCCAGTTCGATCATTTCGAAACGATCGCGCGCCTCGCCGGCAGCATCGCGCATGTCCTGACGCGCCTCGCGCGCCTTGCCCTGCTGGGCGACGTAGTTGTCGAACTGCTTCAGGTACTCATCAACGGCCTGCTGCATGGTCTGGATACGCGTGCCTTCGACCATGGCGGAATTCTTTGCGAAGTCGGCCAGCATGGCCTCGACCTTACGCAGGCTGGCATGAACGCGCTCGGCACTCTCAGGGGTTTGCTCGATGGCGAAGCTACGCTCCAGCCTGCGCGCCTGGAGGATCTCCTGATTCACCTGCCCCAGCTTGCCGACCTGTTCATGTCCGCCAAGCACAGCCTGCACGGCGAGAAAGCCACTACCGGTCATGGCGGCGGTCAGCAGCAGAACCAGACCGAAACCGATGAAGAGTTTCTTGCCGACGGCAAGGTTGGCGAATAGACGTGCGACAGGCTTGAACATAAACGGCAGCTCCAAGTTCTTCTTATAACGTCACACCTTCATAGGGCACGACTTGGTCGATAACCCACGCAACTGCTGTGCCAGGACTATGGCTGAGTATCGGCCAGAAGATGGCGCGGCTTGAGTGCTGGCAAAACGCCAAAATCATGCACGCACCATTGACGCTAAGAAGTGCGGTATTTGCCTGAGTCGGCAAATATCCGCTGGTTGATGCCGAGCATTCGGCGATTTTTCGCCACCCTCTCAGGACAGATTCAGGGGGTATTGAGGCGAGCACCGATAACTCAAATCCTATTGAGCATCGGGCTGCGCCTCGGGTGCGGCCAAGCTGAAAGCCTCCAGTGACTCACAGCGCGCCGCCAGGTCGAGAATGCGCGGGTAGGCAGCCAGATCACAGGCAAAACGCCGTGCGTTGTACAACTGCGGGATCAGGCAGGCCTCCAGATAGCCTGGCCGCGAGCCCAGCGACAGACGCCCGTCGAACGCCACCAACCCCTCTTCCACCGCAGCCAAGCCCAGCTCGACCCAGTGCCGATACCAGGCGTTCTTCGCCTTGTCATCGACACCCAGCTCGCTGGAGAGGTATTGCAGCACGCGCAGGTTATTCAGCGGGTGCACATCACAGGCGATGTGCAGCGCCAGCGCCCGCACCTGGGCACGCTCGGCCGGGTCGGCTGGCAGCAGCGCCGGCAGCGGGAAGATTTCTTCGAGGTACTCGATGATCGCCAGTGATTGGGCGATGCGTACACCGCCGCCTTCCTCGTCCACCAGCAGCGGCAACAGGCCCTGCGGGTTCAGCGCGCGATATTCGGCGGCGTGCTGCTGGCCGCCGTCCTTGACCAGATGCACCGGCACTTGCTCGTAGGCCAGGCCCTTGAGGTTCAGGGCGATACGCACACGGTAGGCGGCGCTGGAGCGCCAGTAGCCGTAGAGTTTCAACATTGCGGATTCCTTTCGAAACGCAAGTTGTAGGAGCAGCTTCAGCCGCGATCGATCTTGAAGACGCCAAGAACATCGCGGCTAAAGCCGCTCCTACGAATTAGCGGGCATCGTAGCGTTCCACCACCTGGTCGATGGCGCCGAAGAGGCTCTGGCCGGCGGCGTCGAACATCTCGATACGTACCCGGTCGCCGAACTTGAGGAATGGCGTCTTCGCCTCGCCCTGCTCGACGATCTCCAGCATGCGTTTCTCTGCCAGGCAACTGGAGCCTGCGCTGCGGTCGTAGTTGGATACCGTGCCCGAACCGATGATGGTGCCGGCGCCCAGTGGGCGGGTCTTGGCGGCATGCGCCACCAGAGTCGGGAAGTTGAAGGTCATGTCCACGCCGGCGTTCGGCTGGCCGAACAACGTGCCGTTGATGTGTGAAACCAGCGGCCGGTGCACCTTGCCGTCCCTCCAGCTTTCGCCCAGCTCGTCCGGGGTGATGGCCACCGGGGAGAAGCTCGACGACGGCTTGCTCTGGTAGAAACCAAAGCCCTTGGCCAGCTCGCCGGGGATCAGGTTGCGCAGCGACACGTCGTTGACCAGCATCAGCAGACGAATATGCCCAGCGCCTTCGGCCGGCGTGGGGCCCATCGGCACGTCATCGGTGATCACCGCCAGCTCGGCCTCCAAGTCGATGCCCCAGGCTTCGTCGGCCAGACGGATCGGGCTATGTGGCGGGATGAAGGCATCGGCACCGCCCTGGTACATCAGCGGGTCATGCCAGAAGCTTTCCGGCATCTCGGCCCCGCGCGCCTTGCGCACCAGCTCGACATGATTGACGTAGGCACTGCCATCGGCCCAATGGTAGGCGCGTGGCAACGGGCTGTGGCAGGCCGCCTGATCGAAGGCGAACGCGCCCTCTTCCAAACCATCGTTGAGGCGTTGGTAGACCGCCTCCAGTTTCGGCCGGGCCACGGCCCAGTCGTCCAGCGCGGCCTGCAAGGTGGCGGCGATCTGCGGTACGCGCACGGCGCGACTCAGGTCGCGGGACACGACGATCAGCACGCCATCGCGGCCTTGATTCAGTGATGCGAGTTTCATGGTTCCTACCTATTCGTCTGTTCGCGTGCGGGCTGTTCTCCCCTCTCCCACTTGTGGGAGAGGGGCCGGGGGAGAGGGCGTGGTTGCTAGCCCCCTCTCCCTAACCCTCTCCCCGAGGGGAGAGGGAACGATTGGTGACCGCCCTTAACCTTGTATACCCGGCGCACGCCAGGAATTGACGTACTCGGCCACGTCCACCGCAGCAGCGGCATCGCTCACCTCCAGGGCGCGGCGGGTGTCGATCATCACCGCCACCTCGTCGATGAAGGTGGCCGGATCGACCTGGCTCTTCTTCAGCGCCTTGGGGTGCGGTCCATGGGGGAAGCCGCACGGATGCAGGGTGACCATGCCCTGCTCGATGTTGTCGCGGCTGAAGAAGTTGCCACGGTGATAGAACAGCACCTCGTCGTAGTCGTCGTTGTTGTGGAAGAACGGCACCTTGAGCGCGCCGGGGTCGGACTCCACCGGGCGCGGGGTGAAGGTACAAATCACGAAGCCATTGGCGACGAAGGTGGTGTGTACCGACGGCGGCAGGTGGTAGCGGTGGCTGACCAGCGGACGAATGTCGCGCCAGTTCAGGCGCACCACGGTGTTGTCGCCATGCCAGCCGACCACGTCCAGCGGGTTGTACGGGTAGGTCACGGTGCTGATCTGGCCGCGCCGCTTGATGCGGATCTGCCAGGTGCTCTCGTCCTGCTGCACCTTGAAAGCCTCATCGATATGCGGGTGTTCGAGTACCGCCAGGTCGAAGATCGCCTGCGGGCCGAGCAGGCCCTTGTCCGGCAACTGGTAGGCGCCGTCGGTGTTCTCGATCAGCAGGAAGTAGCTCGGCGTGCTGGCCTCGATACGCCAGGCGGTGCCGCGTGGGATCAGCAGGTAGTCGCCGTCGCGGTATTCCAGGTGGCCGAAGTCGCAGTAGAAATGCCCGCTGCCTTCATGGACGAACAACAGCTCGTCGCCGTCGGCATTGCGCACCAGGTGACGCATGGCGCCATGGGTGCGCCAGACGCGCAGCTTGACGTCGGCGTTGTGCAACGTCAGCGGCGCCGCCAGCGGGCAATCGCGCTCACTGGGGATGTCGTTGAAGTTGAACGCGTGCGGGCGCAGCGGGCCTTCCCAATCGATCCAGCCAGTGGGTGGATGCTTGTGGTGCAGGTGCGCGGTGGGGCCGAAGAAACCCTCGCGGCCCATTTCGCGCTCGTAGGTGCCCTGCGGCAGGTCGCAATGCGCCTGACGCGAACACTCACCCTCACGCAGGGGAAAGCGAATCCATTGACGGCTCATGGCATCACTCCTCGGAGATCACACCGCGACGCAGCTGGTCTTCCTCGATGGATTCGAACAGGGCCTTGAAGTTGCCCTCGCCGAAGCCCTGATTGCCCTTGCGCTGAATGATCTCGAAGAAGATCGGGCCGATCACCGTGTTGGTGAATATCTGCAGCAGGATGCCGTCATCGCCGGGCGCTCCATCGATCAAGATGTTCAGTTCACGCAGCACATCGGTCGGCTCGCCATGACCGGCGACGCGGCTGTCGACCTTCTCGTAATAGGTGTCCGGGGTGGTCATGAAGTCCACGCCATTGGCGCGCAGTTGGCGCACGGTGGCATAGATGTCGTCGGTGGACAGCGCGATGTGCTGAATGCCCTCGCCGTGGTATTCGCGGATGAATTCCTCGATCTGCGACTTGTCGTCGGCCGACTCGTTGATCGGGATGCGGATCTTGCCGCACGGCGCGGTCATGGCACGGGAGAACAGGCCGGTGAGCTTGCCTTCGATATCGAAGTAGCGGATCTCGCGGAAATTGGCGATGCGCTCGTAGAAGCCAGACCAGACGTCCATCTGCCCACGCCGCACGTTATGGGTCAGGTGGTCGATGCATTGCAGCCCGACAGCGTTGTCGTTGGGACTGCGGCCTGCAACGTACTCGAAGTCGACGTCGTAGATGCTCTTGTCACCATAGCGGTCGACCAGATACAGCAGCGAACCGCCGATGCCCTCGACGCAGGGAATGTTCAGCTCGCCGAAGTTGGCATGACTGCCCACCAGCGTGGCGCCCTGCTGCTCGACATAAGCGGCGGCCTGGGCAGCGTTCTTCACCCGGAAGGCCATGGCGCAGGCGCTGGGGCCGTGTTTTTCACCGAATGCACGCACGTGGCCGGTAGGGCTGCCGTTGAGCACGATATTGATGTCGTTCTGCTGGAACAGCCACACCTCTTTCGAGCGGTGCTTGGCGGTTTCGGTGAAGCCCATGGCGGTGAACAACTGGCGCAGCTGGGCAATGCCTTCGTCACTGGGTGCAGTGAATTCGACGAATTCGAAACCGTCGGTTCCGATGGGGTTGTGCTGCTCGATCTTGGCCACGGCGGTCATCTCGCCTCCTGATTGTCATTGTTATGGCACACGCACGAATGCGTTGCGGACAACCTCATGACAACCGAGCGAAGAGCCCCGCTCAAGACGGCTTGTGACACCCCGCCACAGCTGTAGATCACAGCAATGGCAAATTTTCCTTACACCCTGCTCAGGATGATGGGGAAGCCAAGCAACCCCCTTACATCCGTAAATTTTTCCTTACAGCCTGGCCAGCAAACTTGCCGTCGGTAGTCACCGCGCACTCGTGAAACTGTAGGCGCGCTCCACTTTGGCCACCCGCGTGACGAAGGACTCGTACCAGGTACTGCGTCCCTGCTCGCGCACCAGGCGGTGTTCGGCATGCTCGCGCCAGGCACAAATGGCCTCCTCGCTCTGCCAATAGGACAGGGTGATGCCCAGGCCATCGCTGCGCGCCGACTCCACGCCGAGAAAGCCGGGCTGCTGGGCCGCCAGTTCGAGCATGCGCTGCGCCGCTTCCCCGTAGCCCTCCTCCACGTCGGTGCGAAGCGAGGTGAACATCACCACGTAGTAGGGTGGCTCCGGTGTGGCGGCGATCATACCGCCACCTCCAACTGCGCCTCGTGCACCGACTGCACCGCGCAGGCACCCACCAGGCCGGCCACCACCGGCGGCACCCGACCTTCCAGGGCCGCACGCTCGGGCTGGAACAGAGTGGCGATGAAGAACGGATGGTCTTCCAGTTCGATGGCGCGTACTGCACCGGCTGCATCATGCCCGGAGGCTTTCAGCGCCTGCGCCATCAGCGGCTCGACGAAGGCATCGACCAGACCATAGCGACACAGGTACTGCTCGCTGATCTCACGCACGCCATACAGCTCGGCGATGCGTGAACCTGACACCAGGTGCACGCGCTCGCTGATATCCAGCAACGAGCAGGCCAGCGGTGCGATCAGCCGCGTGTGGGCTTGCGGCGACAGTTCGGCATGCTCGGCATCCGTCCAGCCCAATTGGTTGCGCGCATATTCCAGCAGCGCATGCTGGAAGCCACCGCAGGTGCCGAGAAATGGCACGCCCTGCTCGCGGGCAAAACGAATCGCCCGCAATGCGCCGTCGGTAGCCGCGTAGGGGCTGCCCGGCACGCACCAGATGCCGTCGTAGTCCGCCAGGGCGGCGTCATCGACGATGCTGTCAGTCGCCAACCAGTGCGGCTCGACCGCCACACCCAGCGCCTCGCTGGCCAGGCGCAGCGCCTCGGGAATGGCCCGGTGGGCGGTAATCGCCGGGTTGTAATCCCCGACAAGGGCAATCTTGACTCGACACTTGCTGTACATGCGCGCTCCCCCTATTGCTTGGCGGTCTGTACAGCACTATAAGATGGCGCTCGCGCAATAATAATTGGCGAACAGACAAGCAGAGATTGCACGAATGCAATATCAGATCGATCACACCGACCTCACCCTGGTACTTGCACTGGTACGCGGGCGCTCCCTGGCCCGTGCGGCCGAGTTGCTGCAGGTCGACGTTTCCACGGTGTTCCGCTCCATCCGCCGACTGGAAGCCGCCCTGGGCGTGGCGCTGTTCGAAAAGAGCCGGCGCGGCTATGAGCCGACCGACACCGCCAAGGCTCTCGCCGAGCAGGCGGAACAGGCCGAGCAGGCGCTGGATGCTGCGCGTGTGGCATTGGAACAGGGCAAACAGGTGGTCAGCGGCACGGTGCGGCTGACCTGTACCGACGCCGTACTCAGCAGCCTGCTGCTACCGGCGCTGGCGCGCTTCATGCCGAACTACCCGGCACTGGCGCTGGAGCTGGTCACCTCCAATGACTTCGCCAACCTCAGCCGACGCGATGCCGACGTCGCCCTGCGCCTGACCAGACAGCCGCCAGAACACTTGGTCGGCCGGCGACTCGGCTCGGTGTCCTATGTCGTCTGTGCACGAAATGACGGACAGGATCGCAGCGACCTGAGCCGCCAACCATGGATCGCTCCGGATGAATCGATGCCCGACCACGCCACGGTGCTATGGCGCATGCATGAACTGCCCGGAGTGACGCCCGCCTATCGCTGCAGCAGCATGCATGCCGTGGCGCAGCTGGCCCGTACAGGGCTGGGTGTGGCGGCATTGCCGGATTTCGTCCTGCGCAGCCAGCCGGAATTGCAGGCGCTGACCTCGGCCCTGCCCGGTTGCGATACCGAGCTCTGGCTACTTACCCGCCCGGACTGCCGTGCCCTGCGCTCGGTACAGAGCCTGTTCGACGAATTGGGCGAAGCGTTGATGGCGAGCGTAGCCCGGATGCAATCCGGGGCCGGTTGACACGGGCTCCCCCGGATTTCTCCGGACTGCCGCGCTGCTCGACATGGCCTGACGCTTATCATCGCCGCGGTGCGCACGGCGCACTCTACAAACTCCCGCCCGTAGGGTGCGCCATGCGCACCAACAGAGGCATCAGCCCTGCTGCAAATGCCCGTACAGCTTGGCGTACAACCCGCCTTCGGCGATCAACTGCTGATGACCGCCATCCTCGGCGACGCTGCCGCCGTCGAACACCAGGACGCGATCAGCCTGTTTCACCGCAGACAGGCGGTGGGCGATGATCAGTGTGGTGCGGCCATTGAGGAACTGCGCCAGCGCTTCGTGCAGCGCGTACTCGGTGGCGGCGTCCAGCGCTGATGTGGCTTCGTCGAGGATCACCACCTTAGGCTCGGCCAGCACCATGCGGGCAATCGCCAGACGCTGACGTTGGCCACCGGACAGGCGCACACCGCTGCGGCCAACCACGCTATCGAGCCCCTGCGGCAGTTGCTCGATGGTATCGGCCAGTTGCGCAATACGCAGCGCCTGCCAACAGGCTTCATCGCTACGTTCACGGCCCATGGTCAGGTTGGCGCGCACCGTGTCGTTGAACAGCGCCGGATGCTGCAACACCACCGCCACGTTGTCGCGTACGCAGTCCAGGCCGATCTCCTCCTGGCTGCTACCGCCGAAGCGAATGCTGCCGGCCTGCGGTGTGTAGAGGCCGAGCAATAGCTGCACCAGCGTGCTCTTGCCGCCACCGGACGCACCGACGATAGCCACCTTCTCACCTGGTGCGATGGACAGGTTCAGGCCATTGAGCACCGGCTCCTCGCCGTAACCGAAGGTCAGCCCCTGCACTTCGATGCCGACGGTTTCACGCCCCTTGAACGGATTCACCTTGCCGGGATACTGCGGTTCGTCCTTGCGCGCCAGCAGCTCGTTGATTCGCGTCAGCGCACCGCCAGCGGCGTAGAAAGCGTATTGCAGGCTAAGCAGTTGCTCCACCGGCCCGATCATGAACCACAGGTAGCTGAATACCGCGAGCATCTGGCCGATGGACAGGTCGGAAAACAGCACGGTGAGCATCGCCGCAGCGCGAAACACGTCGATGCCAAACTGGAACAGCAGGCCGCTGGCGCGGTTGGAGGCATCGCTCTTCCACTGCGAGGCCACGGCGTAATCACGCACCTCACGAGCGCGCCCGCCAAGGCGACCGAGAAAGAAGCCCTGGCGATTGCCGGCGCGCACTTCCTGAATGGCCTCGAGGGTTTCGGTCAGCGCCTGGGTGAAACGTGCAGTGCTGTCGTTTTCCAGTTTCTTCAGGTGTTTGACGCGTTTGCCCAGCTGTACCGTGGCGTAGATCACCAGCGGATTGAACAGCAGGATCAACAGCGCCAGCTGCCAGTGCATCCAGATCAGAATCGCCGAGGTACCGACCAGAGTCAGCACCGCCACCAGAAAACGGCTCAGCGTCTCGCCAACGAATTTGTCCAGCGTATCCAGGTCGGTGACCAGGTGCGTGGTCACCGTGCCGCCACCGAGGCTCTCGTATTCACCGAGGGAGATACGCTTGAGGCGCTCGATCAGGCGCATGCGGATGCGGTAGACGATGTCCTTGGACAGCCTGGCGAACAGCCGCGCCTGCAACACGTTGAATATCAGCGCCGCCCCCCGCAATACCAGGGTCAGCACCAGCATCAAGCCGATATAGCCGGCGGCCGTTTCCCAATTGGCCGGCAGGAAGTTGTCCATCACCTTGAGCGCGGCATCGCCATCGCCCAACAGCACCTCGTCGACCAGCAACGGCAACAGCAAGGGGATCGGCACGCTGCACAGCGTTGCCAGCACGGCGACCAGATTGGCAAGGATCAGCGCTTTCCTGTGATGCAGGGCCAGACGACGGACTTCAGCCCAGCTCAACCGATCAGGCATGAGCCGCACGCTTCAGCCAACGACCCAGCAGCGGCGCCAGCGCTTCCAGCGGCTGATAGCCGTTGGTCAGCAGCGCCAGTTGGCCGTCGCGCTCGGCCAACAGCGTAGGGAAGCCGGCAATGCCCAGATCCTGCACCCAGCTGAAATCGGCGGCGGTGGCCTCATGCATGGCCTGACTGTCGAAGGCCTCGGCGAACTCGATGCGCGGGATGCCCGCCTGCTCGGCCAGTTGCACCAACGCACTGGCCTGGGTGACGTCGACGCCTTCGGTATAGAACGCCTGCTGGATGCCCTTGAGCAGTGCCCAGGTGCTGGCGACATCGAGATGACGTGCGGTGACCAGCGCGCGACAAGCCGGCTCGGTGTCGTATACCAAGCCCTCCGGCAGGCCACGCTGGAAATCGAACAATTGCCCGGTGCTGGCATTGACCGCCTGCCAGTAGCCCAGGTACTTCACCCGCGCCGCCGCATCGACGGCCACCTGGTCACGGCGCAAGCCACCGACCACGACCTGTAACGGCACGTCTGCCGCAGCAGCCTGCTCGGCGAGCGCCTCGACGACCGGGGCAAAACCCCAGCACCACGAGCACATCGGATCCATCACGTAGAGCAGGCGGCTTGCCATGATCAGGCCTCGTTCAGTTGGCGGGGGTCACGACCGATGGGATGCGGCTGGTTGCGCGCACGCGCCAGCTCGATCTGCTTCTGCCGCTCGCGAGCGCCTTCGCGGGTTTTCTCCGAGAGCGAATTCCAGCAGTGCGGGCAACTGACGCCGGGGCTGTAGAACTCGGACTGGCGATCCTCGACGGAAATCGGCGTGCGGCAGGCGTGGCACTGGTCGTACTCGCCCTCGGACAGATCATGACGCACGGTGACGCGGTTATCGAAGACGAAGCAGTCGCCCTGCCATTTGGTCTCTTCCTGCGGCACTTCCTCGAGGTATTTGAGAATGCCGCCCTTGAGGTGATAGACCTCTTCGAACCCCTCGCCGAGCATGTAGCTGGAGGCTTTCTCGCAGCGAATGCCACCGGTGCAGAACATCGCCACCTTCTTGTGCTTGCTCGGGTCGAAGTGCTGGCGAACGTACTCGGGAAATTCGCGGAACGACTTGGTCTTCGGGTCGATGGCGCCCTCGAAGGTGCCGATGGCCACTTCGTAGTCGTTGCGGGTGTCGATCAGCAGCACTTCCGGGTCGCTGATCAGGGCGTTCCAGTCCTGCGGCTCGACATAGGTGCCGACGCGCTGGTTAGGGTCTACGCCCGGCACACCGAGGGTGACGATTTCCTTCTTCAGCTTGACCTTGGTTCGATAGAACGGCTGTTCATCGCAATAGGATTCCTTGTGGTCGATATCGGCCAGGCGCGCGTCCAGACGGAACCAGGCGAGCAGCGCATCGATGCCGGCGCGGCTACCGGAAACGGTGCCGTTGATGCCTTCCTCGGCGAGCAGCAGGGTGCCTTTGATGTCGTTATCGATCAGGGTTTGCAGCAGGGGTTCGCGCAGCGCTTGGTAATCCGGCAGGGAGACGAATTTGTACAGCGCCGCGACGACGATCTTGTCGGTCATGAACAGTTCTCTCAGTAGTCACCCACGTAAAGGGCGGACTGCGGTGCGATCTCGTGCACCGCCCCGGCAAGGCGGCGAAGGCGCAGATCGCGATTCAAACGAAAACGCCGGCGTGGGCCGGCGCGGGGTGATTCTACAGCAGGGACGATGGCCTGGCACCCTTGCGGGCGCCCGGCAGACGAACTCAGTGGTCGTGCTTGCTGCCGCCATGGCAGGTCGGCGAATCCGGTGCCACGCCCTGCGCTGCCCATTCCTCCGGGGTGTAGGTATGCAGCGCCAGGGCATGGATCTGCCCCATCAGCTCGCCAACCGTGGCGTAGACCTTCTGGTGCCGCTTGACCGCATTCAGGCCCGAGAACGCCGGGCTGACGATCACCGCCTTGTAGTGCGTTTCCAGGCCGCGGCTGTGCATATGGCTCTCATCCAGCACGTCGAGGTGCTCGGGCTGCAGATCGGTCAGGGCCGCGGTGAGAAGGTCTTGCTTGGACATCATGGGCTCCATCAGGGTTGTTTAACGCCGATCTCGTTGCTCATATCGGCCAGCAGCTTATTCACTTCCGGCACCGCGGCTTCCAGCTTGCTCTGGGTGATCTGCGCCGACTGTGCGGTGAGGGTCGGCATCTTCTGCAGCACCTTCTGCCCCAGCGGCGACTCATAGAAGGCGATCAGATCCTTGAGTTCCTGCTCGTTGAAGTTGGTGGTGTAGAGCTTGACCATGTCCGGCTTGAGCTTGTCCCAGCCCACCGCCTTGTCCAATGCCGTATTGGCCTTGGCCTGGTAGCTCTCCAGCACAGCTTTCTTGCCCTCTGGCGCCTGGGCGAAACGCTGGGCGAACATCTGCTGTACCTGGGCATAGACCGGCACGGTCAGCTTGTCGGCATGGGCCAGCTTGAGGAAGCGCTCGGCATCGGCGGCGTGGCTGGCAGCATCGGCCATGGCCAGGGATGCCGAAGCGCTAAGCAGAACGGCGGTGCACAGTTGGGAGAAACGGAGCATGGAGAGGCTTCCACTGGTGATGAATGAGTCTGAGTAGACTGCGGTGGCCGCATTTTGTGCCCTGAGCCGAATTCCCTCAAGCGCTCCAGCGAGTTGTGCACTGGCTCACAACGCGCATGTCCACTGGCGCACCCGCTGGTCAGTTGCCAAATTGCCAGTACTTGCCCATGCTAGCGCGCGCTCGGCATGCTTTGCGACATCCACCAGTAGATAGATGGCGTGCGCACTCCCCGCCTCGGCAATTGATCGCCAGCCTGCGCACACACATGGACGTGCTCGATGACCAGTATCGCCACCGCCTATACCGCTCTCCCGCCACAGCCGCTTTGCGACAGCAAAGGCCGGTTGCTGGACGACGCTGTCGGCTGGTCGAGCCGCCCACAAGTGGACTGCACCCTGCACGGCCATGCGGGGCGCCGCAAGCGCTGGAACCACTGGTGCATCACCACGCCGCAATGGATGCTCTCCCTGACCCTCGCCGACCTCGATTACCTGGGCTACGGCGCTGCCTATTTCCTAGACCTGGAAAGCGGCCAGGCCGTGGCGCACACCCAGTTCCGCCCCTTCGCCCTGGGCTGCCAACTGCCGGATCTGCCGCTGGAGAGCCACGCCTTCAGCCATTCACGCCTGCAACTGCGCATCGACGAGCACCCAGGCCGACTGCGCCTGACCGCGACAGCACCGGATATCGGCGGCCAGCCACTGCAGGTGGCCCTGGACATCCAGCGCCCCGCTCACCTGCAATCGGTCAATCTGGTCGCACCGCTGCAGGGCGGCGGCTTCCACGCCACCAGCCGACAACTCGGCCTGCCGGCCGCCGGTAGCGTGCAACTGGGACGCAAGCAATACCGCTGCACACCCGGACAAAGCTTCGCTGCACTGGATTTCGGCCGTGGCGTCTGGCCACTGAACAGCTACTGGCAACGCGCGGCCTTTGCCGCAGCCGGCGGCATCGCCGGCAACTTCGGCTCGGGCTGGCTGGAACACAGCGGCCTGTCAGAAGACGCCTTGTGGTTCGGCGGTGAAGTGCAACTGCTGGACAGCCCCATGCAGATCGAACGCAGCTCGCAGGCGCCCCTGGCGCCGTGGCGCCTGGACAGCGCAGACGACAGCGCTTCACTGCTCTTCACCCCACGTCAGCTGCATCGCGCCTGCCCCAAGCTCGGCCCCTTCCATGCCAATACCGTGCAGTGGTTCGGCCACTACAGCGGCGTGCTGCGCGGCCCCAAGGGCGAACGCGTGCCGGTCGATGGGGCGCTGGGTTGGCTCGGCGAGACGCACGCACGCTGGTAATAGGGCCGATAGACAATCCGTGGAACCAGTCTCCAGCGAGGCAGCCTAAACTGCCAAGCACCCTCGCCCCATCTTCCGGAGAACCCCATGAGCCGTACCGAGACCGACAGCATCGGCCCCATCGAAGTCCCCAACGAAGCCTACTGGGGCGCGCAGACGCAGCGTTCTCTGATCAACTTCGCCATCGGCGTCGAACGCATGCCGCTGCCCGTGCTGCATGCCCTGGCCCTGATCAAGAAAGCCGCTGCGCGGGTCAACAGTCGCAGCGGCGAGTTGCCAGCCGATATTGCCCGACTGATCGAACAGGCCGCGGACGAAGTGCTCGACGGCCAGCACGACGCGCAATTCCCCCTGGTGGTCTGGCAGACTGGCAGCGGCACGCAGAGCAACATGAACGTCAACGAGGTCATCGCCGGTCGCGCCAATGAGCTGGCAGGTGGCAGCCGTGGCGGCAAGAGCCCGGTACACCCCAACGATCACGTCAATCGCGCGCAGAGTTCCAACGACTGCTTCCCCACCGCCATGCACATCGCGGCGGCACAGGCCGTGAAACACAGCCTGCTGCCAGCCATCGCCGAACTGCGTGACGGCCTGCAGGAACAGGCGCAGCGCCACGCCAACCTGGTCAAGACCGGGCGCACCCACATGATGGATGCCACGCCGATCACCTTTGGCCAGGAGCTTTCCGCCTTCGTCGCCCAGCTTGGCCATGCCGAAGCCGCCATTCGCGCCGCCCTGCCCGCGGTCTGCGAACTGGCTCAGGGCGGCACCGCCGTCGGCACCGGCCTCAACGCGCCTCCCGGCTTCGCCGAAGCCATCGCCGGGGAACTGGCAGCGCTGTCCGGCCTGCCGCTGACCAGTGCGCCGAACAAGTTCGCCGCCCTCTCCGGCCATGAGCCACTGGTACAGCTCTCCGGCGCCCTCAAGACCCTGGCCGTGGCGCTGATGAAACTGGCCAACGATCTGCGCCTGCTTGGTTCCGGCCCGCGCGCCGGCTTCGCCGAGGTGCGCCTGCCGGCCAACGAGCCAGGCAGCTCGATCATGCCTGGCAAGGTCAACCCGACCCAGTGCGAGGCGCTGTCGATGCTGGCCTGCCAGGTGCTGGGCAACGACGCCACCATCAGCTTCGCTGCCAGCCAGGGCCACCTGCAGCTCAACGTGTTCAAGCCGGTGATCATCCATAACCTGCTGCAATCGATCCGCCTGCTCGCCGACGGCAGCCGTAACTTCCAGCAGCACTGCATCGCCGACCTGCAACCGGACTCCGCGCAAATGGCCGCCCACCTAGAACGCGGACTGATGCTGGTCACCGCGCTCAACCCGCATATCGGCTATGACAAGGCCGCTGAAATCGCCAAGAAGGCTTACGCCGAAGGCAGCACACTGCGCCAGGCTGCCTTGCAGCTTGGTTACTTGAACGAAGAGGAGTTCGATCAATGGGTTCGACCACAGGACATGCTTGGAGCCAGTCGGCATGACTGAAGGCAAGAGCGGTGCGACCCCGCTGGAAGGCGATGGCAAACGGATTCTGCTGGTTCTCGGCACGCCGAAGAAGGACAGTCTTTGCCACGCTCTGGCCGAGGCATACAGCCATGGCGCGCGCGGCAAAGGCCACGTGGTACGCCAGATCAAGCTGGGCGAAATGCAGTTCGACCCGGTATTGCGCGACGGTTACGAGCAGAGTCAGAACCTGGAACCGGATCTGCTCGAAGCCCAGCGTCTGATCCACTGGGCCGAGCACCTAGTGTTCGTCTACCCGGTCTGGTGGGGCGGCGTGCCGGCGCTGCTCAAGGGTTTCTTCGATCGGGTATTCCTGCCGGGTTTCGCCTTCAAATACCGCAACCGTTCGCAGTTGTGGGACAAGCTACTCAAAGGTCGCAGCGCCGATCTGCTGGTGACCATGGACACCCCACCCTGGTATTTCCGCTGGATCTACGGCGCCCCAGCGCACCGGCAGATGGTGCGAACCATCCTCGGCTTCTGCGGCATCAAGACCCGCCGCCTGAGCGAATTCGCCCCGGTACGCCCATCCAGCGAACAGCAACGCCAGAACTGGCTGCGCAAGGCCGAAGCCCTGGGGGCCAAGGCCTAGTTTGTAGCAGCCACGGGAGGGGCTTCGGTTGCGACAAAGACTCGTCGCTGGAGCGCCTCGCCACGATTCACCGTAAGGTGCGCCGCGCGCACCGACAGCTCATCGATGCGCCCCTCCTCTCCGGAAGATGCTCTAGCCGAGACAAAGCTGCATACCAGAGCACGCATGGCGCATCAGGTAAGCAACTCATACCTTCGAGCAAAATCGGTACGCACGGCGCACCCTACCGTTTACGTAGGCTCGCCATGATCGACGGGCCCAGAGCCGTCAGTGCCGAGCCGAGCACGACGACCACCGCTCCCGCATAGGCAATCCAGTTGACCTGTTCGGGCACCACGTGATCAGGCCACCAGCTCGCCGCCAGCGCCACCGAGGCGAAGGTCACCAGCGGCGTCAACGCCAGGGTCGCGCTCACCCGTGAAGCCTCCCAGTGCGCCAGTGCCTCGGCGAAGGCACCGTAAGCCACCAGAGTATTCAGGCAGCAGGCCAGCAACAGCCAGCCTTGCAGCGGGTTCAGCTCCAGCACCTGCAACGGCTGCGCCCAGGGCACCAGCAGCAGCGCGCAGGCCAGGTAGATCACCATCATGATCTGCACCGAACTCCACGATGTCAGCAACTGCTTCTGCGCCAATCCATAGAAAGTCCAGACGAAGGCCGCGGCCAGCACGGTCAGTACGCCGGTGGTATAGGTCGTCAGCGAGGTCAGCAGCTCATCCAGACGCTGATTGAAGAACAGCGCGAAACCCAACAGCATCACCCCCAGGCCAATTGCCTGGCCGAGGCTGAAACGCTCGCGGAAGATGAACACACTGCTGATCAGCAGCAGGATCGGCGCCACCTGAATCACCAGTTGCGTGGTGCCTGGGCTGAGCAGGTTGAGCCCCATCAGGTACAGCACGTAATTGGCCGTCAGCCCGCCAATGGCGAGCGCCAGCAAGCCGCCGCCCTTGCGCCCCAGCGGGCGGAAACTCGGCAGGCGCCGCGATACGGCCAGATAGGCAAACAACAGAGACCCCGCCACCATCAGGCGGTACCAGGTGACCGTGACCGGATCCATCACCTGCAGAACTTCTTTCAGCTTGATTGGCAAAACGCCCCACAACACCGAGGTGGTCAGGGCAAGGAACAGGCCGTACATCCAACGGCCAGAGGAGATATGCATGGCGACCTCGTGCTTGCGATAGGCAGGCTCGCCAACCGCAGCCGATCATTCTAGGAGAGCTCAGACGGGCGACACAGTAACAGTTCCCCCTCGTTGCCAGCGGCAACTGTACCGCTCGCCGCAACGGAAACGTCAGCGCGATGACGTCAAAATCACAGAAATATCGCTAAAAAACCGCGATCAGGCTGCCTAAATCGACCACTGATCGCTTTGCCCAACGCGCCACATGGCGCGCAGTAGACTCAACTCATCCAGCCTCTGCAGATGGAGTTCTTGTCATGTTCGGCCAACGCAACGTCGACCCTCATCCGGGGACGCACTACCGCAGTTCACGCGTGAGCGCCGTCAATGGGCAGTATTTCTTCGCCACCCGCGAAGGCACGCTGGAAGGGCCGTATCTGTCCCGCCATGACGCCGAGCAGAACATTGCGCGCTATATCGAACGAATGCTCATGGCCGACAAATTGCTGCGCCACAGCAGCGAGCATATCGACCAACTGCAACGTCGTGAGGCGATCAAGCACAATCAGGAGCAGTGACTGCCCCTCCCCTCAAAGATGCGCCAGGCCCAGATCCTGCCGGTGCGCTGCCAGATGCGGCAGCACGGCAGCCAGCAATGGCTCCTTGAACGCCTCCTGAAAACGATGAGCCAGCCCCGGAATCAACTTGAGCTCAGCGCCCTTGATATGCGCAGCAACATGCACGCCATGCATCACCGGCAACAACGGATCGGCAGTGCCATGAACCACCAGCGTCGGTACCTGCAGACGATTGAGCAGCTCGACCCGGCTCGACTCGGCGAGAATCGCCAATAGCTGGCGCTGTACACCTTCGGGATTGAAGGCACGGTCGTAAGCCACCTCGGCCTGATGCAGCAGCAACGCACGATCATCGTGTACCGACGGACTCCCCAACGCCGCGAGCAGATCAGCCTGCTGCTGCAGAGCCGCCTCACGACTGCCCGCCTCTCGCCGCGCCAACAGGGCTACCAGCGCATCGCTGGGCGCCGGCAGGCCCTGCGCGCCGGAACTGGTCATCACCAGTGTCAGGCTGCGCACGCGCTGCGGTGCCAGGTCAGCCAGGTGCTGGGCGATCATGCCGCCCATGCTCGCCCCCAACACATGAAAATCATCCACGCCCAGGCTGTCCATCAGCCCCAGCGCATCAGCGGCCATGTCGCGCAAGTGATAAGGCGCCCCCAGTGACAACCCCAGCCGATAGCGCACCACCTCGTAGGCCAGGTTGATGCTTGGCGCAGGCGTTCTCCAACTGCTCAGGCCAACGTCACGGTTATCGAAGCGCACGACGCGAAAGCCCTGCTGACACAGGCGCTCGACCACTTCGTCAGGCCAGTGAATCAATTGCCCGCCCAGCCCCATGATCAGCAGCAAGGCAGGATCGCGCTCACTGCCAACGCTCTGATAGGCCAGCCGCACGTCGCCGACATCCGCATAGCGGGTCGGCTCGGACAGGTCACAACGATTGGCCGCAAAGGACGGCAAGCCGCACAGCAATGCAGCGAAGAAAATGAATGCACGCATGGAAAACACCAGAAACGCAGAACCCCATTGAAGCGCGAGTCTGATGAAAGTTGCTCAATGGCGCTGCCACACGGGCGTGACAGTTTGATGAAGGGGGACGAGCGGTATCCCAGGATCGACGCAAGCCCCTCGCACAGCGAACCGTGGGAGGGGCTTTCCTCGCAACAGTGGATAATCAGGCCAGCTCGACGCGCAACTGTCTGGCCGCTGCGACCATGTTCACCAACGCCGCTTCGGTCTCCGGCCAGGCGCGGGTCTTCAGCCCACAGTCCGGATTGACCCACAGGCGCTCGAGCGGGATTCGCCGCGCGGCCTTGCGCAGCAGCCCCGCCATCTCGGCGCTGTCCGGCACGCGCGGCGAGTGAATGTCATACACGCCAGGGCCGATCTCGTTGGGATAGGCGAAGCGCTCGAAGGCCTCCAGCAACTCCATGTCCGAACGCGAGGTTTCGATGGTGATGACGTCGGCATCCATTGCCGCGATGGACTCGATCACGTCATTGAACTCGCTGTAGCACATATGGGTATGGATCTGCGTCTCGTCACGCACACCCGACGCGCACAGGCGAAATGCCTCGGTCGCCCAATCCAGATAGTCTTGCCAGGCCGCCTGACGCAGCGGCAAGCCCTCACGGAACGCCGCTTCGTCGATCTGAATAATCTTGATGCCGGCGGCCTCCAGATCCACCACCTCATCGCGGATGGCCAGGGCCAACTGGCGCGCCTGCACCTCACGCGAGACGTCCTCGCGCGGGAACGACCACATCAGCATGGTCACCGGGCCGGTCAGCATGCCCTTCATCACCTTGTCGGTCAGGCCCTGGGCGTATTTGATCCACTCCACCGTCATCGCCTGCGGGCGGCTCAGGTCACCGACGATCACCGCCGGTTTGACGCAGCGCGAACCATAACTCTGCACCCAGCCGAAACGGGTGAAGGCATAGCCGTCGAGCTGCTCGGCGAAATACTCGACCATGTCGTTACGCTCGGCCTCGCCGTGTACCAGCACGTCCAGCCCCAGGCGCTCCTGTACCTGAACCGCGTGGCGAATCTCGCTGTACATGGCCTCGGTGTACTCGGCCGCACTCAGCTTGCCCTGCTTGAACGACTGCCGCGCCAGACGGATGGCCGAAGTCTGCGGGAACGAACCGATGGTAGTGGTCGGCAGCAGTGGCAATTGCAGGCACTCACGTTGCTGCTCGATGCGCTCGGCGAACGGCGACTGACGCTGGGCATGACGCGGACGAATCGCTGCCAGGCGGGCCTGCACCTCGGGCTTATGGATACGCGCAGAAGCCGCACGCTCCGCCTGCACGGCACGGCTCTGCGCCAACCCGGCCTGCACCTCGGCATCTTCCGGTGCTTCCAGCGCTCGGCCCAGCAAGGCGACTTCTTCGCACTTCTGCACGGCGAAGGCCAGCCAGCCCTTCAGCTCGGCATCGAGCTTGTCTTCGCGGGCCAGATCCACCGGGCTGTGCAGCAGCGAACAGGACGGCGCGACCCACAGCCTCTCACCGAGACGCTCGTGGGCGTGGCGCAACACGTCGAGTGCCTTGTCCAGATCACAGCGCCAGACATTGCGGCCATTGACCACACCCAGCGACAGCACCTTGTAAGCAGGCAAACGGTCGAGAATGGTCGGGTACTGCTCCGGCGCGCGCACCAGATCGATATGCAGCCCGTCGACTGGCAGATTGGCAGCCAGGCCCAGGTTGTCTTCCAGTCCGCCGAAATAGGTGGCGATCAACTTCTTGCACGGTTCGCGCTGAATCAGGTTGTAGGCACGCTCGAAGGCGTTCTTCCAATCCTGCGGCAAATCCAGCACCAGGATTGGCTCATCGATCTGTACCCACTCCACACCTTGGGCCGCCAGGCGCTGGAGGATCTCGCCATACACCGGCAACAGGCGCTCGAGCAGCTCCAGCTTGTCGAAACCCTCCGTTTCAGCCGCAGCGCCCTTGACCTTGCCCAGCCACAGGTAGCTCAGCGGGCCGATCAGCACCGGCTTTACCTTGTGGCCCAGCGCATGGGCCTCGTCGACCTCCTCGAACAACTGCCCCCAGCTCAGAGCGAACTGCTGATCGATGGAAAACTCCGGCACCAGGTAGTGGTAGTTGGTATCGAACCACTTGGTCATCTCTTGCGCATGAGCGCCACCGCAACAGCTGTGGCTGCTGGTGCCACGCGCCATGGCGAACAGCGTGTCCAGCGTCGGCTTGCCGGACGCCGGACGGAAGCGCTCGGGAATGACACCAAAAGCCATGGAATGCCCCAGAACCTGGTCGTACCAGGCGAAGTCGCCCGCAGGCAGCAGATCGATACCGGCATCTTTCTGCAGCTGCCAGTGCTCGGCACGCAGACGCTTGCCGACCGCACGCAGCCCGGCCTCGTCCAGCTCACCTTTCCAGTGGGCTTCGAGGGCTTTTTTCAGTTCGCGATCGCGACCGATACGGGGGAAACCGAGGGAATGGGACAAGGCCATGACGTAACGCTCCAGAATGAATCGAGATGGCGCCATTCTCCGCAGGGCCAGAGAGTGAGACAAACTCAAGATTTTCGTCTTGATCTATAGATTTACTCATGTAATCTGCATGAACCATTTTCATCCAACCTATTGAACTGGATGAATGAACCTCGCCGAGAGCCGCCATGCTTGAGCTACGCCACCTGAAAACCCTGCACGCCCTGCGCGAAACCGACAGCCTGGTCGAGGCCGCCGAGCGCCTGCACCTGACCCAATCGGCGCTGTCGCACCAGTTCAAGGAATTGGAAGAACGCCTGGGCCTGCAGCTGTTCGTACGCAAGACCAAGCCGGTGCGCTTCACCAGCGCCGGCCTGCGCCTGTTGCAGCTGGCCGACGCTGCCCTGCCCCTGCTGCGTGGCGCCGAGCGCGACCTGGCACGCCTGGCCGGCGGCACTGCCGGCCGCCTGCACATGGCCATCGAATGCCACAGCTGCTTCCAGTGGCTGATGCCGACCATCGACCAGTTCCGCGATGCCTGGCCGGAAGTCGAGCTGGATCTAGCCTCGGGTTTCTCCTTCGCCCCCCTGCCGGCACTCGCTCGCGGTGACCTCGACCTGGTGGTGACCTCTGATCCGGTGGAACTGAGCGGCATCACCTATGTACCGCTGTTCACCTACGAAGCCATTCTCGCCGTGGCCAACCAACACCGCCTGGCGACCAAGGCGCATATCCAGCCACAGGATCTGGCAAGCGAAACCCTGATCACCTACCCGGTGGAACGTGACCGCCTGGATATCTTCACCCGCTTCCTCGAACCGGCCGACATCGAACCCGCTCAGGTGCGCACCTCGGAACTGACCGTGATGATGATGCAACTGGTGGCAAGCGGCCGCGGCGTCTGCGGCCTGCCCAACTGGGCGCTGCATGAATACAGCTCGCGCGGCTACGTGCGCGCCAAGCGCCTGGGCGAGAAAGGTCTGTTCGCCACGCTTTATGCAGCGATCCGCACCGACATGCTCGATGCGCCCTTCATGCGCGACTTCCTCCTCACCGCCAAGGACACCTCCTTCGCCAGCCTCGAAGGCGTCAGCGTGGCGCGCTGAACCACGAGCAATGGCAAAAAGCCAGATATCGCCTAGGCTTAACGAAAGCTGAGATCAAGGGCGGGGAAGGAAGCACGGCAGGGACGCTTCTTAATACGAGCGAACAGCGGCGATCATGCCGCACAGAAACGACAAAGCCCTCTGATCGAGGGCTTTGTCGTTTCCGCTCACCTGAAGGCAAACGGAGCTGAAACTAATAACCGAGCTAACGAAGTGCATGGGGTCGGCATCCTGCCTGTTGGGACACTTCGTTAGCCCGGTGACCGGAGAGTAGTCCAGCCAGTGGCACTGTGCCAAGCCTCAATTACACACATTCACTCACAAAATCAGGCAAGCCCCGTAAGACGCCACCTGTGGGCGAATCGAGGGTTGCTTGTGCGCAGATAAGGTCACGAACGGCCATACAAAAGTCATCAGCCAGAAACGAAAAAGCCCGAATCGCGATGCGATTCGGGCTTTGCTTGCATATGGCGGGAAGATAGGGATTTGAACCCTAGGTGCCATTGCTGACACAACGGATTTCGAATCCGTCCCGTTCGACCACTCCGGCATCTTCCCAAGCGGCGCGAATCATAACAGCTCAATCCGTTTTGGCGAAGCTTATTTTAAAAATTTTCTTGTGCTATCAGGTGGTTGTGTAAGTTCGCCCTAGGGTAGGCAGGCTTCCGGCCTCGCTAGCATGGCTAGCCCAGCCTGAACCTGACGTGTAGTGGTCTACTGATCCAGGACATCCATTTAGGGCGAGAATGCTCGCCATAGAGAGGTGTCTGATGACCAAGCAACGTCGTTCCTTTACGCCCGAGTTCAAACGAGAGGCCGCTGGTCTGGTGCTCGATCAGGGCTACAGCCATATCGAAGCAGCTCGCTCGCTGGGGCTGGTTGAATCGACGCTTCGTCGCTGGGTGAAACAGCTCCAAGAGGAGCGCCAGGGCGTTACCCCGGAGAGTAAGGCATTGACTCCCGCACAGCAGAAAATCCAGGAGCTGGAAACCATGATCGACCGACTGGAACGGGAGAAAGCGATCCTAAAAAAGGCTACCGCTCTCTTGATGTCGGACGAGTTCAATCGTACGCGCTGATAGGCCAGTTGAGTGAGTGGGAGTCGGTGGAAGTGGTCTGTTCAGCCTTCGACGTGGTGCGCTCTTGCTACTACGCCCATCGTCTACGGCGCTGCCGTGTTGATGCACGCTGGGTTGCCCTGCGCAGTCAGGTCAATCAGCTGTTCAACCAAGGTCGAGGCTCGGCTGGCAGCCGCAGCATTCTGGGTATGTTGCGTGAGGATGGCGTAAGCATTGGCCGCTTTCGGGTGCGCCGGTTGATGCGTGAGATAGGTCTGGTCAGCAAGCAACCAGGCTCGCACGCTTACAAGCAGGCTACAGTTGAGCGGCCAGATATCCCGAACCGGCTCACCACCGAACGACCTAACCAGGTCTGGTGCGGCGACATCACCTACATCTGGGCGCAAGGTCGCTGGCATTACCTGGCGGCGGTGCAGGATCTGCATACAAGGTGAGTGATCGGCTGGGCACTTTCCGTCAAGCCGGATGCTGAGCTGGTCATCAAGACGCTGGACATGGCCTACGAGCAACGAGGCAAACCGCAGCAGGTGCTGTTTTTCACTCCGATCAGGGTAGTCAGTACGCCAGCCGCCTGTTTCGGCAGCGGCTGTGGCGATATCGGATGGAGCAGAGTATGAGCCGTCGAGGTAACTGCTGGGACAACTCACCGATGGAGCGGTTGTTCCGCAGTTTGAAGTCGAAGTGGATTCCACCGACCGGTTACCTGGCAGCTCAGGAGGCTCAGCGGGACATCAGTCATTACCTGATGCACCGCTACAACTGGATCAGGCCACATTAGTTCAACGATGGGCTACCGCCTTCGGTGGCCGAAGAAAAACTTCGGCTCACTGTCCGGGATGGGTTGACCACTACATGGCCCCTTCATCATGAGCCCTGCACTAGCAGGACTTTCGGGCGTGACCAACAAATGAACATGATTGGTAATCAGACACCAGGCATGGATCGCGCATCCATGTTTCTTTGCTTGCTCCACCAATACATCCAGATAAAAAAGATAATCCTCGTCAGCGTAAAAACAGGCTGAGCGATTGTTACCTCTCTGAATCAGATGAAGTGAAATACCTGGCAATAAAACACGTGTTCGACGTGGCATACAGATCTCCTTCCATGGATTTCCATAAATCTAGACCAATAAACGTGGTCTGTCCCCTATTGTCTCATGAACCGTTTCATTAATTTTCTTGAAACCTAAGCCCTCAGCAGCAGCCCCGGACTATTTAGTGGTTTTAAATATAGGTTCTGTTGCACCAACCTAATTACTCTTAAATTTCACGCTGCTTAAACACCCAAACTCCCTGATCAAGTATCGGCTCCGAGGCATCTAGCCGCAAGCACTTCACTGTAACCGCCCAGTCACCCTCGCAATCAGCAATCACCTCAGTTTCAACACAGGAGGCAGACTCAAAATCATCATCATCATCATCGATTTCTCCGTCAAAATAGAATCTAATATCCAGAATCAGTCCCGATACTGAAAATATAACAGCACGAAGCTTCCCTGAAACCTCACCTAACAATGCCCTTTGAATATTCAGACGGGCCATCACGATCAAATCATCAAGAGAACACATTATTTACGGCCTCACTGGCACAATATGGATACCATCCTTAGAGTAGTGAATTATTTCATTCGCTGTAGGTGTTGCCACCCCTGCTCCATCTATATATGTCCCTATAGGCCCACCAAAATTCACCCTTTCTTTCGAGCCTGGCATGCCAAGTGGAATATTACCGACCTGCTGTCCAGTTCCAGCACTTTCGGCAAGCTTGCGGGGGTCACTGCTCAAAACACTACGGCCTGGCGTGTACGAATTATGACCTGGAAAGTGCTTCTCTTGAGCACTCCATTTAACAGCGGGCACCTCTTTTGCCCCATTAAATCACCTTAATTTCAGGGACTTCTCTCTCATGTAGTCCTCTAAATAACTCTCTAAGGGCTTTGCTGTTCCAAGAACATGAATCTCACCGGACTGCTTATCAATTAAAAATGGGGCATTCCCTGCGAGCTGAGCTGACAGTTCACCAGTCTCCAAAAAATCCTTTGATTGATAGCAAAAGTACCACCCCTCGGAAAACTCACCCTCAAATGTAATTTGCAAAGGAATTTCAGAATCCGTCAAATACTCCTTTGCCCGCTCCAAGGCACACGCATAAGTGATCATTAATTGGTTCTCAAAACACTAGGGGACAGACCACGTTTTTACTAAAGGTCAGGCGCAATCTTGGGACGCCCAGGCTTACCTCTTGTAACTCTTCGCCCCAGTGCAGCCTCAACTTCAGCAGAAAATTTCGGGCTTCCCAGTGCGTAATTTCCATTTGTAGCAGCACGTATTTGATCAACCAACCCTGGGTCTAGCTGATAGCGGAACAACTCTCTGTATGCCTCAGCCCTAAGCCTTTCATCTCGACCCAATGCTTGGTAGAGAGGATGCGGACAGCGCAGCATTGAGGGCTCACCCTGCGCGTTGGCCCGATGGCTCGACCAGCGATATTCAGCTGGGTGCTCAACCATACCGGCACGTACAGGATTCATCTCAATGTATCGGTAACAAGCCAACACATATGCCTCTCCCTGCATGAGGCACGAGCGGAAACGACCCTCCCACAGCGTCCCGCTACGGCGGTATGTGCGATTAACATACTGCACGTAACGCTGCCCTAGCCCCCTTCATCATTAACCCTGCACTATCAGGACTTTCGGGCGTGGCCAACAAATGAACATGGTTGGTCATCAGACACCAGGCATGGATCGCACATCCATGCTTCTTTGCTTGCTCCACCAATACATCCAGATAAAAAAGATAGTCCCCGTCAGCGTAAAAACAGGCTGAGCGATTATTCCCTCTCTGAATCAGATGAGCTGAAACGCTTGGCAGTGATATTCGTGCTCGACGTGGCATACAGACCTCCTTCCATGGAATTCCATAACCCTAGACCAATAAACGTGGTCTGTCCCCTATTGTTATTCCCCCACCATTGGGAGTGGTCATTTTCCAGGCTTCCTTCGCCACCTCCGCCGGAGTAGCAGGAACGATTTTTATTGGGACACCAGCCTGAGAAGCAGCTAATAAACGACGATTGTCCAAACTGTAAATTACGCCATCTTTCTCAAAGACACGTATCGGCGGAAAATCATCAGGCGATATCTTTCCAGACTTTAGTCCATCAATCGTCGACTGAAGGGACTGCCCATCCTTGAAGGTGTTCGAAACACTATTCTGAGTGAACTTAATGTCTGCTGGATTGGCGTAACCAGTGAGGTTCTCCGGCAACTTAGATGGCAGCGCGCTAGCAGTTGCTTTTGCACCAACTGTAAATCTATGACTTCAAGCCCTTCAGATGCCTGAATGGCCCCTCTTCCAAAGAGAACCCCATATCCAAGGCTAATTGAATAGCCTCGGCATATTCCTCATCACTTATAGATACATCATATTCGCAAATATGGTCACACAAAATCTCGAAAGCCAGGCTCTCTTCACTATATCCGACATAATCTAATGCTCCCTGAAGCAGCGTAGAATCTAGCCGCCCCTGGAATCGCTCTCCAAATTTTACAATACGATCAGCGTACATAGAGACCTACTTTATGGGCTTATAGGGTGGAATTGGTGCATTGTCGGGAAAGGCCGTGACCACCTTGCCTGTAGCTGGCTGGTAAACAACACGCATACGAACTCCGTCACGCACTTCATAAGCAACCCATTTGGCAGGATCGCCTTTGCTTGTATAAATCCCGCCAGTTCCTGTTTGGGCGTACCACTTGGTATTAGGAGACGTCGCAATGTCGCCAACCTCGTGAACTATTTTATCTGCCGACCAACTCTGAGGGAAAACTGTCTTCCCTGGTTGACCTGGCCACATATGGCCACCACTTCCAGGCTTGTCGCCATACAAAATATGTTTTTTAGCTTCAGGGGAAAGAATATCGACATAATCCTTTCCAGTCGCTTTTGCCCCACCCGACAAATCCTCCAACACTTTTGCAGATTCTGCAACCTTACCCTCCTTGAACAGGTCTTTGGCTTTTTTGATACCCAGTACAGCGGCATCCCCCACGCCCGGCACCACCCCGACTGAAGCCATCAGGTAATCAAAAGGTGTTTCAGCCTCAATAAGCGCCTTTACATCGCCGACTGGTGTGAAGTCAGCTCCAAATCCAACAATAGCCTCAACCAGCCGCTTCAGTTCCGGCGTAGTCTGCGGCGTCTGCGCAAGCGCGTTGGTGATGCTCTGAACCTCACGCTCAAAGCTATACTGCTGCAGCGCCGGATCATCGTTTATCTGCGCATTCCATTCCGGCGTCCCTCTATAAGGTGCAAAGCTTTCCCGGGCTAAAAGTGCATCGGCAAGTAGTTTTCCACAACTGGCACTCGCTGCATCCGCTCGAGAAAAGGGGACAGATTTATTTATTGCCCCGCATCACCGGCAGCCGAAAATAAATCTGTCCCCTTCTCCGCTTTGTCCCCTTCTCCGCTTAAGATGGAGTTATTGCTACGTGATGAGGTACACCGGCAAGCTCAGGCGCTGGAGTAAATTTGTGGGGATTATTCAGAATCTCCCCCTTTTTTTCGCTAGTCTAAAAATCAACTTAAATCGAGTGACCTTAATTGCCCTTCTTCATCACACAAAATAGTGACTATGCCGTATGGGCAATCAAGCGTTATTACCTTGTTTTTGTACTCTTCATCAATAACGCCAGACGACTTTCGATCAGCGTTATCGAATCTAATTTCCAGAAAATATCCCTCCCCATTGTCTTGATGTGGCAGGGCATCACAGCCTCCTTGCGCAGATAAGATTTTCTGAATTTCCTCAATATGAATCGAAGCCATACCTACACCTCAAGGCAGCGGGACAAATTCGCCCTTACCTAACAAATTCTTGACTTGATTAGGCCGAATTGGACCGACAGAAATAATCTTCATTTCATTTCTCGGCACAGTAATTCGAATTAATTTCCCTTCAACCTCTTGAATAACATTTATATGCCCCGTCCTTGTGTCTAACACACGGGTAGCGCTTGGGCTATTGGCAAGCTTCTGCAGAGCATTAGCATCGAGCTTACCCGCAAGCTGTCCCATCCTGGGATCATTAAGCTGACCAAATACTCGATCAGCAATTGAGAAATCTTTTACCGATCCAGAAACTTCACTAGTTGCTTTTTCCCCACCTCCAAACAACCCCTTCAAGCGATCCAGCAGCCCGCCACCACTTTTCAGAGCAGTCTTCGCCGCTGTAGCAAGCGAGATGCCCGCCCCAATAAGCTCGGCAGTGTCAATAACATCTATCCTAGCCTGTTCTGAGTCGGTCGGGCTAAACAGCGTATCCGAGGTTCCCGAGAACATGACCAAGAACTGGTTAACCAGCCTCAATGCCTCTGGATTAACGTTCTCGATCCCAACCCCATGCTCTGCCGTCACCCGCAGGGCATGAACCAGCTCTTGCTGGCTCACATCCTGATAACCCGAACCGCAAAGATCTGGCCGCTGGGCACAGGCATCCTGTATACCTTGCGCGAAGCTCTCGGCATTCTTCTCATGCAGGATATGGTTGTAGATAGCCGCCTGCTGCGCCACCCATCCGGCCTTTTCCTGTGCCTTGTCATCACCACCTGCCGCCGCCGCAACCGTCATTCCCACCAACTGCGAGGTCATGGCGATCACTTGCTCATGAGCAGCTCCGGGGAATAGCTTGTCGCCTATAAGCTCCAGGAGCGCTTCGTTGGCTCCTGCAGCAAGAGCGCCCGTCTTGAAGTCACCACCTGCCGCTTCCGCAATCAAGCCACCCACGATGGCATGTACGGCCACTTTGGTGGACAAACCGCTGCCCACCAGGCTGTCGCCCACCTGCTCGTAGATGGCTCCAGTCAATGCATTGGCCGCCAGGTTTATTCCGGCCTGCACCAGGTTGTCCTTGAAGCTGTCACCATTCACCAGGGTATCGAGCGCACTGTTCACCGCCAGTCGAAGCCCTACATTGCCCGCCGTCAGGCCGCCATCCAGACCGCCTGTCATTCCTCCACTGATGGCCGACACGGCGTAGCCCTTCAACGCATCGCTGGAAGTCACATCCTTCAGAACCGCGCCCAGGTCTCCCTGGTTGTTCACCGTACTAATCGCCGCGCTGTTAACGGCAGCATGGAAAACCGCCTGGGCTGCGGATCCAGCAAAGGCCGCCGTACTGGCTCCCGCACCCGCCCCCGCAGCAGCTGAGCTGGCAGAGCCGGCAATGGCTGAACCAGCCCCCCATGTTAGGTACGTAACGATAATTGCAATGACAAGCGCTGCAGCCCCCCCCAACCCCGAGTGGCTGTACTTGAAGGAGTCATGTATCTCCTTCACCTGACGCCAATCGACATCCCCGCGCAGCTCCATCTCCTTGATCCACGCCAGGCTCGGATCGGCCTGCACCATGGCATCGATGGTCTGGCTGACGGATTGTTGGTTGACCTCCTTGACGTCGATCTTCAAACCGTCCACGGCGTGAATCACCAGCTCGCCCTTGGCGATCAGTTGGCTCTGGTAGAGGGTCTCATCCGTGGTGCCCTTCCCCTTGGCCGACGTCCACGCCCAACTGCTCTTGCTCTTCTCGTGACTTTCCTGATCGAGATCCTTGACCGCTTCGAAGGTGATGCTGCCACCACTGTCGAGGATCAAATCATTGCCGCTTTCCAGACGCGCCTTCTGATAGAGCTGGTCGCCCTCGCTGACCAGTGTCAGATCACCACCCGTGGTGATGCTGCTGCCGACATTGCGTACCGTGGTAACTTCGTCTCGCTGGGTTTTCTTACTGCCCCAGGAGCCCTTCTTCTTCATGTCGTAGAGGTAGTAATCGCTGTTCTGAGCCACCAGCAACGCGAGTTGCTCACCGGCATACAGGTAAGCTTCACCCTCGGCCTTGAGCTGGCTGGCGCTGAGGATCAGGTTGCCTTCGGCCCACACATCCAGATCCCCACCCGCCTCGATCACCGCCGCCTGCTGGCGTACGCTGCTGTTTTCCTGGTTGATCTTCTTGCCACTGCGCTTGTAGCGGTACTCGCTGCTGCTCTCGTTGGCCGCTGCAGCGATGGTCACGTCGCGGCCAGCATCCAGCAGCACGTCGCCGCCCGTCTTCACCGTGCTGGCCACGACGGCAATGTCCTGCTCGGCAGTCACGGCCAGGTCGCCACCCACCTGCACATCGCTGCCATGCTGGGTGGTGCTGGTGGTGCTCCAGAAGTGGCGCTTGTCCTGACGCATGCTGCCGTGTTCTTCGGCGGCAGAGGCGATGATCACGTCGCCACCGGCATCAAGCTTGGCGTCGCCGCCTGCCTTGAGGCTACCGCCGATATTCTTGATATCGCCCCCGGCGAGCAGTTGCAGGTCGTTGCCGGCTTCGATGCCGGCGGCGTTGTCCACCACGCTGGTCAACTGGCTGAAGCCCTTGCCGCTCAGGCTCTGCTTGCTGATGGTGCGTTCGTTGCTGATGTCGCCTGTCAGGGCAATGAGGGAAACGTCCTGACCATTGATGATGCCGCCCTGAGCGTTGCGGATGCTGTTGGTCGCCAGCAGTTGCAGGCGGTCGCTCGCCTGCATCAAACCGCTGTTGCCAATGCCGGCAGCGGTGACGCTGAGGTTTTCACTGGCGCGCAAGGTGCCGCTGTTGTTCAGGTTGCCGCCGCTGATCAGGGCGACATCCTGGCCCTGAATCAAGGCGCCGCTCGGTGCCAGACGATCACCGACCTGGGCCAGATAAAGCACCGGCACCAGTACTTTCTCGCCGTTCACCTCACGCTCTTCGAGCCAGACGATGTCGTGGGTCAGGGCAGCCACCTGGGACGCGGAAAGCCCCACGCCAACCGACAGGCTCAGCGCATACTTGCTGGCGATGGCGTTGTCCATCAGGTAGCGGAACTGCGCGTCGTTGTTGGTGAAACCATCGAGGTAGCGTTTACCGGTACGTGCAGCAACGGCCTGTTCAAGCAGGCGCTGCTCATATAGGCCATCGCCCAGGCGCTTCTGCGCTGCGTCGGTGTCGAAACCGAGCAGGCCGAGCATGTAGTCGGAGCTAACGAATTGCTTGAGGTCGGCGAAGGCCGGATTGGTTTCAATCAGGTAGCGATGGCCGGGATCGTTATTGGTCTGGAACAGGCCATTCTGCCCTTGCGGCAGGCTGAAGCCAGGAAGGCTGATGGGATCGACCGCCTGCTGCGCCGTGTCGGCAGGCAGTTGCGGATTGAGCTGGACGACCAGGGGGGCAGACGCACCGCCGACCGTGGTTTCCAGCGTTTGCTGCGTTCCCCCCTGAGGAGCGTTGTGGGCCAGGACGGACTCATTGCTAATCGGCTGGCTGGCCTGGATACGTATATCGCCACCAGCCTGGATGATGCCGGGAGCAGCGACGCCGATGGGCGTTTCGGTCTGGATGTCGCTGACCAATCTAAAGTTGTACAGCGCCCCTGGAACTGTCTTGGGCAAGCCACTCGAGTTGTACGGATTGATATGAGCGGCACGATAGCGCTCATCTGTGCCATCGGTAACCCGACCGGTGTTGAACGTCCGCACGCGCTGCACCGAAGCCAGCGTGGCACCTGTGTTTTCCAGGCTGTCGGCATTGATGTCGATATCGCCGACCGCACTCATAATGCTGTAACGGTTAGCGATCTCGTCGCCTTTTAGGGTCAGATTCGCGCCGCTATGAATACGTGAAGAAGCGGAATCCGCCTCGACGGTCGCAGTGAAACGCTCAGTAGCAATGTAATCGACGTTGTGGTGATCTCCACTGCAGTCGTAGCAGCGCACACTGATCCAACCGTAGGTCTGAGCAAGCTGCCAGTCGAATATGTCCTTACGGCTATACAGCACCGCTGCACGCAAGGTCATATCACCTGTGGATTCGATGCTAGCCGAGCGGTTTTCCAACAGATCGAGAGTGCCGCCCTCTTCATCACGGGCAACGTCCAGTTCACCCAGGCTGTAGATATCGCCCAGCAGATTGACCAGGCTGGCGGTGCGCAGGGTCATGTCTGCGCCGCTGAATATGAGGCCCTGCTCGTTATGCAGCGAGTCGCCCTCAATGCGCAGCAGGCCACTGCCTCCCAAGGTGCCACGGTTATCGAGGCTGCCCAGGCTGAGGGACATGTCCTGCGCCGCCGTCAGGCGACCTTGGTTGAGCAATTGGCCGCTCAGTTCGAAGCGCCCAATACCTCCGCTCTTGGCCTGGGCGCCGTTGCCGAACTCGGCGCCCGCAGCCTTGAAGGTGAGGTCGCCCTGGCTACGTAGTGCACCATTGCCCTCATAACGGCCACTGAGCGTCAGGTCGAGCGAGCCGTCGGTGGCGATGACCCCATCGTTGACCCAGGTGTCACCGGTCGCGACGATACTCTGTCGCGAGATCAGTTGGCCCTCGGCCGTCTGGGTGAACTGACCGATATTCAGGGTCAGGCGCTCGGCCTGCAGTTCACTGGTGTTCATCCAGTCAACGGCACTGAGACTCAACTCACCATTGGTGGTGAAACGCCCACCGGCCCCGCCCAGATCAGCAAGCGCCAGCTCGAATCCTTGAGTACCGAGATGGCGAACCGTACCGCCCAGATTATTCAGTGAACCGCTAGTGAGTGCGAAGGCAGCGTTGCCGATTTCTACCAGGCCCTGAGCATTGTCGAATGAGCCGCCAATCTGGAAGTCGCTCTTGCCGCTACTGGCCAGCGCACGCAAACGACCATCACTGTTCTGGGCGCTGCCAATAGCAAGCGTCAGTGTTTTACTGGATTCGATCAGCCCCTGTGCGTTCTCCAGCGCCCCTACCAGTTTCACATGGATGGAGTCAGCGGCGAGGGTGCCGCCTCGGTTGTCCAGCGACTCGGCATCGACTCGCAACTCGCCGGCTGCCAGTACGTCACCATCCTGGTTGCTCAGGGCGCTACCACCGAGCTCCAGGTCCTTTTGCGCGATGATTTGCCCCTGGCTGTTGCTGAGTTGCACCGCCTGGATATTGGCCTCACCAGCACTGAGCAGCTTGCCACTGCTGTTATCCAGCACGTCGACATCCGCCTCTAGGCTGCCACGGGCGATCAGCTCGCCGCGGTTGGTGACACGTTGGCTGTTCAATACCAGCTTGCTGTCAGTCACAAGCGTGCCATCGGCCTTGACTCCTGCCTCGACGATGCCCTGATTGTCCAGCTCACCGCCCCCGACCTCGAGGCGACTACCTGCCGCCAGGCTTTCCTTCACCAGGGTCTTGTCCGAGGCTGTGACTGTCGCGTTACGACCGGCATAAGTATCGGCGTTCAGCTCAATCTCGTTGGCGGCCAGTTTCAGGTCATTGCTGGCCGCGACCCGCGCCAGGCTCAATTGGCCATTGACATCGATCTGGATATCCCCGGCACTGGCGGCCATGTCGCCGGCCAGCTTCACGCCTACGCCCTGCTCGGTGCCGACCAGACGAATGGCGCCGGCGTACATGCCGCCCAGCGCCGAACTGTCGATGGCCAGCATGGGTTTGTTCGAACCGTCGTCGACCTTGGCGGTTGCGGCCAGGGTGGTGGCATCCACCTCGTTGCGGCCGGTAACGATGTTGAGCTTCTTCGCGTGCAGTTCAGCGTTGAGCTGCGCGCTGCGGGTGATCAGGTCGAACTGGTCGACGTTGCCAGCATTGAGGCCTTGCCCTTCGATGGCGATCTGCCCGCCGTCGACGTCGAAACGCTGCAAGCGGCCATTCTCGATCACCGGCGTACCGGTGCTGAGGGTAACGCGCGGGGTGTTGATGAAGCCGCAGCCATCGCAGGTGATGCCGTGCGGGTTGGCGACGATGACGGCAGCCGAACGCCCGGCCACTTCCGTGTAGCCCTTGAGCTGGCTGGTATTGCCACCGGTGACCTCATTGAGGATCAGGCCGGCAGCGCCGTTCTTGAGGTTGGGGTTGCCGACCACATAGCCGCCCAGCTGGGTCTGCACCACGTTCTGCGCGCTGTTGTTGAGGATCAGCCCCTGCTGGCCGACGTTGTAGTCGGTGAACTTGTTGTGCGACAGGCCGCTGCCGTTGGGCGTGGCGATGTTGACCATCGGCACACCGTTCTGCGCCTGGGTCACGGCCGTGTTGCCACCTGCGGCCTGATCAACCGTCAGTTGCGCCGCGGTGGCGACGATGGGGTTGAGAAACAGCACGCCGGCAACGATGAGGGCGATGTTCTGAAACAGGGGACTGCGTACGTCCATGTCGATACTCCAACCAGCCATCCGGCCGGAAAATCAGAAAAACAGGTCGAAACGGAAATAAACCGGGCGCTCGTCACGCTCGATGGCGTCCGGGCGTTCCAGGGAATGGGCAAAGCTCACCGAGGCCGCCAGGTGCTGGCCACGCAAAGCGAATTCGAGGGCATTGCCCGTCATGCGCCCGCGCTGTTCCGGGTTGTGCCGGCCGCCATGAATCACGCCAACGTCGTAGGCGAAGGCCAGGCTGTATTCATGAACGAAGGGGCGAAGAGCGTCCCAGGTGACCGGGCGGCGCCAGCGCAGCTGGTTACGCCAGTAACCGCCGGTGTCGCCGGACAGCGACTCATCCTTGAAACCGCGCACCGAGCTGAGGCCGCCGATGCTGATGCGTTGCGGGCTGAACAGCACGTCCTCGCTCTTCTGGCCATAGGCCAGGCTGTCGAAGCTGAAGGATTCGCCCCACAGCGCGAATGGCTGCAGGTAGCTCAGGGTCAGGCTGTACTTGTTGTAACGCGCCACCGGTTGGCTGCCCTGTGGATGGCCATTGCTCTGAGCATCGAAGGCACCGATGCCGCGTTGCCAGCCGATATCGGCATTGACGAAGGCGCTGCCAATACGGCGACCATGGTTGAAGCCCAACTGCGCTTCAGACAGGCGGGTGCTGGAGGTGTCGAGACGGTTACCAAGGAGGAAGTTGTTGGTGCGAAGGTGGCTGACGCCCAGGTTGAATCCAGTCTTGCTGACACTATCGCGATGCAGTACGCGCTCACCACGCAGAGCATGAGTCTTGCTGTCACCGTCCTGATTGAATAGAAAACCGTTACCGTCGCTTTGCGTACGGTAGTAGCTCTGGTTGTAGCTGTAACTGAAGTTCCACCAACCGTAAGGCACCTGATAGACCAGGCTCTGGCTGTGTGAATGGCGATAGCTATCGCTCACCGCATCGCGGCTGGCGCGCAGACTGAGCTGGTCGGCCAGGCCGAGCGGGCTGTCCCAGTCGAAACTCAGGCCCCACTGCTGCTCCCCCGTACTCTTCTGCCCGTCGTTATGTCGACTCAGCCCTGCACGCCAGGGCTTGTCGCGCTGGCCTTGCAGCCTGACACGGCTACCACCAACCTCTTCCCCAGGCACCAACTCAAGCTGAGCTTGGCGCGATGGTAAGCGATTGAGCTGGTCGACCAGTTGCTCCAGTTCACGCAGATACAGAACTTCGCCGGTGCGACCGGGAAAGCCCATAGCCAGCTCGCGATCAGTGGCCAGCTCGGAACTGTCCAGCCCCTCAAGGCGCCCTTCAACCACAATGACGCGAAGCTCGCCCGAGGACAGATCCTGCTGCGGCAGATAAGCACGAGAGGTCACATAGCCATGATCGATATAGAACTGGGTGATGGCCTTGAGCAGTTCATTGAGCTGCCCAACGCCCAGGCACTGTCCAGCAAAAGCCTGAAGAATGCCCTGCTGGTCGGACTCACCGAGCAGAGTGGCGCCTTCGAGGCGAATCTGCTGGATCTCGAAACAGCGCTCATCTTCAACTGGGATAGTTTGCAGCCGAGGGGCCTCACCAGGCAGTTGCTGCAGTTCATCGAGACGCCGCTGCTGCTCCTGCAGCAGGCGCTCCTGGCGCTCACGGATCAGCTCACGGTCACCCGGCGTCTGCGCCAGGGCAATGGTGGGAAGGGACAAAAATAGCCATACGGCCAAAGGGCTAATACGGAAAGACATGCCTTCAGTCCTTTGAATAGCAGAAAAACGGCGTTGGAAAATCGGCGGGAATTAGAGCATGTGGCACTAAGCCATCAACATGTCTATTTGCTGAACGCCGTCACATTTTGGACAGCGCCAACGAACCTAACCGACGAATGGCACCTAGCCACCAAGCCTCATCCTAAGAACGCATCAGGCAATGCGAGCACTCAACCGACAGTGGGATTCGTGAGCGAAGAATGGGAGGAAAAATGACAGGGCAAGCGAACGCTTGCTGGGAATAAATGGGGCAAGCCAATGCCCCTATGAACATTCAGCGGTTCTGATACTGACGAAACAACCCAGGTGGAATCCCCGAGCTGTCCGTCTCCTGCCAAGGCCCAGCCGGCCGTAGCGACCAGCTCCAGCCGCCATCGAAGCGATAAAAGATGCGCTCGCGGTAGTACAGATCACGCGCACCTTCGACCACGTAGACGCCCAACGCCGGGTTCCAGTGGCTCTTCACCCCAGGCGGCGGCGCGTAGCGCGGGTGCGAGGGTTGCTGCACAGGTGGCAGCTCACCGACTGGCGTGCTCGGCTGTTGCAGGACGCAGCCGCTGAGGCCGAACCCAAGCACGCAGAGCAGCGCCAGGCGCTTCATTGGGCTTGCCCGTCGCGGCTGTCGATCAGCAGCGCCTGGGTGTCACGGGCAATGTTGGAGACCGGGCCGCTCTGGCCGATCCATTCGCCCTTGGTAGCGTTGCCCTCGCGAGAAACGCGGGCCACCAGTTGTACCTGGTCGAAACGGGACAGCTTGAGCTCGGGCATCATCGCATCCACATCGGAAAGGCTGATCTGGGTCGGCAGGTCAGAGACCTTCAGACGTTTGACCGCCAACGGCATCGGCGGGCCACTGAGGGCGCGAGCGAAGACGAAGACGGCATCGTCAGGCTGCACCTGGGCCTGTATTTCATGCGTCAGCGACACACTCACCTCCAGCGCATGTACCTTGGCAGTCGGCTCGGCTGCAGCACTCGGGCTCTCGCCTTCGCCAATCTGCTGACGGGCACGCTCGATACCACTGGCAATCGCCATGCGCGACGGATCCTGCTCCGGCAGCACGGCAACCAGGCGCTCCCAGTAGCGTACTGCATCGGCATAGCGCTGGCTTTCATAGGCCGCGATACCGAGCAGGCCGAGGCTGGTGACCTCTTCAGGATCTGCCTTGAGCGCCTCGTCGGTCAACGCCTGCTGCTCGTCGCTCCATTGTTTGTCGCGGGCGAAATACAGGGCCTGAGCCCACTGGCCGAGCAACTCCGGCGCACGGCCGGCCAGGTTCACCGCCTGCTCGAAGGCCTTGGCCGCGTCGTTCGCACGCTCCTGAGCCATGTAGGTACGGCCGAGGAAATACCAGGCTTCGGCCGAGTCGGGCTGATCCTTGACGGTCTGTTCCAGGCGCGCGGTCATCTCTTCGATGCTCTGCGGTTGCTGAGCAGCCATTTGACGCGTCATTTCGACTTGATCGATGGCGCCCCAGTGCAGGTACAGCGCAACGCCCAGCACCGGCACCAGCAATGCCGAAACCAATGGAATCTTGCCACCAAGCACGCTGCTGCGGCGCTGTACGCCCTCGGTGTCATCCAGCAGCTCGCGAGCTGCCTCAGCGCGGCCGGCTTCGAGCTGGGCGTCATCGAGCACGCCAGCCTGGCGCTGGGCTTCCAGCTCCTGCAGGCGTTCCTGATAGAGCGTGACGTTGAGTGCGGTGCGGTCTTCTTCAGCCTGCATCTTGCGAATACGCAACACCGGAATCAGCAGAAATGCCAGGGCGGTCAGCAACAGCAGCCCGGCGGGCAACCAGAAATCGATCATCGGTCTTTCTTGTCCTGAGAGGCTTGGTCGAGCAATGCGGCGAGGCGCTGTTGCTCATCAGCGGAGAGGCCTGCGGCCGAACGGCTTTTCTGCTGCCCGCGGCGGCGCAGCAGGATCACGCCAAGCACGCCGAAGCCGATCACCAGCAGGCCGGCCGGGCCATACCAGAGCAGCAGCGTACGACTGGTCAGCGGTGGCTTGTAGAGCACGAAGTCGCCATAACGCGAGACCAGGAAATCGATGATTTCCTCGTTGCTCTTGCCCTCCTCCAGCATGCGATAGATTTCGCCGCGCAGATCCATGGCGATCGGCGCATCGGAGTCGGCGATGTTCTGGTTCTGGCATTTCGGGCAACGCAGCTCTTCGACCAGGTTGCGATAACGCTGGCGCTCAGCCTCATTGGCGAACTCGAAGGTATCGATGGCGGCATGAGCGCTGGCCAGCAGACCGAGCGCCAGGCCGGCGGAAATCAGCAGGCGCTTCATGGCTGAGCCTCGTCGACCAGTTGCTGATAGACCGGCGCCAGTTTTTCACGCCAGATGCGCTCGTCGATGGCTCCGACGTACTTGTGGCGGATGATGCCTTTGGCATCGATGAAGAAGGTTTCCGGTGCACCGTATACCCCCAGATCGAGACCGAGGCTGCCCTTGGCATCCTCGATATTGAGCTGGTAGGGATTGTGCAGATCACGCAGCCACTTCTGCGCTGGCTCACGTTGATCCTTGTAGTTGATACCGTGGATCACCACACCGGCTTCGGCCAGCTTGTTCAACACCGGGTGTTCGTGACGGCAGGCCGGGCACCAGGTGGCCCAGACGTTGACCAGGGCCGGTTTGCCCTTGAGGTCATCCTGGGTCAGGGTGCGCTCGGGGTTGTCCAGCGCTGGCAGGCTGAAGGCCGGGAACGGCTTGCCGATCAACGCCGAGGGCAGCTCGGACGGATCGAGGAACAAGCCGCGGTAGAGAAATACCGCGATGCTGAGAAAGGCCAGCAGCGGCAACAACAGCAGCAAACGTCTCATGCGTTGGCCTCCTGCAAGCCCAGGGCATCACGCACGCGGGTTCTGACCTTGATCCGGTAGCGCTTGTCGGCTGCAGCGAGGAAGCCGCCGAACGCCATCAGCAAGCCGCCGAGCCAGATCCAGCGGACGAAGGGCTTGATGTGAATGCGCACGGCCCAGGCCCCCTGCTCCAGCGGCTCGCCTAGGGCGACGAAGAGGTCACGGGTGAAGCCGGCATCGATGCCTGCTTCGGTCATGGTCGACTGCTGCACTGTGTACAGGCGCTTCTCCGGATGCAGCACCTTGATCTGGCGCTCACCGTCGAAGATCCGCACCGTGCCCTTGTCGGAAATGAAGTTGGGGCCTTCATGGTGCACCGCGCCCTCGAACTGGAAGCGGTAACCCGCCAACTCCACCGAGTCACCCGGTGCCATGCGCAGGTCGCGCTCGTAGCTGCCCAGGCTGGTCAGCACCACGCCCAGGGCGCACACGGCAAAGCCCAGGTGCGCCATCTGCATGCCCCAGTAACTGCGAGTCAGACTCGGCAGGCCCTTGATCAAGCCCTTGTGGCGGGTCTTGTCGAGGATGTCGCGCACACCAGCCAGCACCACCCAGAAGGCCAGCAGACAGACCGCCAGCACCGCCCAATGGAAGTCGCCGTGAACGAAGGTGGCGATCAACGCCAGTACCACGCTGGCCACCAGCACCGGGGCCAGCATGCGGCCCAGCCAGTTCAGCGGAGTGTCCTTCCAGCGCACGATGACGCCAACCGCGATCACCGCCATCAGCAGCGCCATCAGCGGCAGGAACAGCGCGTTGAAGTAAGGCGGGCCGACCGACAGCTTGGCGCCGGTCAGGGCATCGAGCACCAGCGGGTAGAGGGTGCCGAGCAGGATCATCGCAGCTGCCACGATGAGTACGATGTTGTTGACCAGCAGCAGGGTTTCACGCGACCACAGACCGAAGCCGACCTGGCTTTTGACCACTGGAGCACGCACGGCGAACAGCGCCAGCGAACCACCCACCACCACCAGCAGGAAGGCGAGGATGAATACGCCGCGCTCCGGATCGGTGGCGAAGGCGTGTACCGAGGTCAGGACGCCGGAACGAACCAGGAAGGTGCCCAGCAGGCTGAGGGAGAACGCGGCGATGGCCAGCAGCACCGTCCAACTCTTGAACACGCCACGCTTCTCGGTCACCGCCAGCGAGTGAATCAACGCGGTACCCACCAGCCAGGGCATGAAGGACGCGTTTTCCACAGGGTCCCAGAACCACCAGCCGCCCCAGCCCAATTCGTAGTAGGCCCACCAGGAGCCCAGCGCGATGCCAATGCCGAGGAAGGCCCAGGCGACGATGGTCCATGGACGCGACCAACGCGCCCAGGCCGCATCGAGCTTGCCGCCCAGCAGTGCGGCGATGGCGAAAGAGAAAGCCACCGAGAATCCGACGTACCCCATGTACAGCATCGGCGGATGCACGATCAGGCCGAAGTCCTGCAGCAGCGGGTTGAGATCGCGACCATCGGCCGGTGTGTTTGGCAGCAGGCGCTCGAAGGGGTTGGAGGTGACGATCAGGAACAGCAGGAAGCCGACGCTGATCATACCCATCACCGCCAGCACGCGGGCGAGCATCTCTTCCGGCAAGTGACGCGAGAAAATCGCCACGGCAAAGGTCCAGCCCCCCAGGATCAGCGCCCACAACAACAGGGAGCCTTCGTGCGCGCCCCATACGGCGCTGAACTTGTAATACCAGGGCAGCGCCGTGTTGGAGTTGTTGGCCACGTAGGCGACGGAAAAATCGTCGACCATGAAGGCATAGGTCAGGCACAGGAAGGAGAACAACAGGAAAGCGAACTGCCCCCAGGTCGCCGGCTGCGCCAGGCTCATCCACTGGTGGTCACCACGCCAGGCGCCGATCAGCGGCAGGGTCGCCTGCACCAGGCACAGGCACAGCGCCAGGATCATCGCCAGATGGCCGAGCTCGGGAATCATTGCGCGCTCTCCTGCTGATAACCCTGCTTGGCGGCCTTGGCCTCATCGTGCTTCTGCATCATTCCGCTCTTTTCCAGCGCCTGCATGACTTCAGGCGGCATGTAGTTCTCGTCGTGCTTGGCCAGTACCTCGTCGGCCACCAGCACGCCCTCTTCGTTGACCCGGCCCAGGGCGACGATGCCCTGCCCTTCACGGAACAGATCCGGCAGGATGCCCTGGTAGCGAATGGTCACGCCGTGCGCGCCATCGGTGACGATGAAGTCCACTTCCAGCGAATCGGCCGAACGCTTCACCGAGCCCTCCTCCACCAAACCGCCAGCGCGGATGCGCGTATCGACCGGCGCCTCGCCGTTGGCGATCTGGCTTGGGGTGTAGAACAGGTTGATGTTCTCCTGCAATGCGGTCAGCGCCAGCGCCACGGCGATACTGACGCCGCAGAGGATGGCCAGGACGATGTACAGACGTTTCTTGCGAACCGGATTCACTTCGACTTCTCCCGGCGCAAACGACGCGCCTCGTCTTGCAGGTAACGGCGGCGCGCCAGGATCGGCAACACCACATTCAACGCCAGGATCGCCAGGCTGATGCCGTAGGCGCTCCAGACGTAGGGGCCATGGGTGCCCATGGCGAGAAATTCGGCAAAGGACGAGAAACTCATGCCTTGCCCTCCACCAGGTTCTGCACTTCGGCTTTCACCCAGCTGCTGCGCGATTCACGCTTGAGCACTTCCAGGCGCATGCGATAAAGCAGCACAGCGCCAAAGAAACAGTAGAAACCCAGCACCGCGAGTAGCAACGGCAGCCACATCTCGACGGGCATCGCGGGCTTTTCGGTGACTTTGAAAGTGGCAGTCTGGTGCAACGAGTTCCACCACTCCACCGAGTACTTGATGATCGGGATATTCACCACGCCGACAATGGCCAACACGGCGCAGGCCTTGGCGGCACTGTCGCGGTTGCTGATGGCGTTGCCCAGGGCGATGACACCGAAGTAGAGGAACAGCAGGATCAGCATCGAGGTCAGGCGTGCGTCCCAGACCCAGTAGGTGCCCCAGGTCGGCTTGCCCCAGATGGCGCCGGTGAGCAGTGCGATAGCGGTCATCCAGGCACCGATGGGCGCGGCTTGCTGCAGCGCAACGTCGGCCAGTTTCATCTTCCACACCAGACCGACCAGACCGGCAATGGCCAACGTGACGTAGATGGACTGAGCGAGAAAGGCCGCGGGAACGTGGATGTAGATGATGCGAAAGCTGTTGCCCTGCTGGTAGTCCGGCGGCGCGAAAGCCAGGCCCCAGACCAGACCGGCGGCAATCAGCAACACGGCAGCGATGCTGAGCCAGGGCAGCCAGCGGCCGCTCATCTCATAGAACCACTTGGGCGAACCCCATTTGTGAAACCACGTCCAGTTCATGCTCGACTCATTATTCAGGCCTGATCCGGCGGCTATCCGGTTCAGATGTCAGTCACGGTTCGTTCTTATTCGCCGACGCTGATGGTCAGACCGGCGGCAATCGCAAAAGGTGTCAGGGTCACCGCCAAAGCGGTGAGGCTGGCCAGCCACAACAGATGACCGGTCGCCGGCAGTCCTTGCAGGGCCGCCTGCAACGCCCCGCTGCCCAAGATCAGCACCGGGATGTACAGCGGCAGAATCAGCAGCGCCAGCAGCAGGCCGCCGCGCTTGAGGCCCACGGTAAGCGCCGCGCCCACCGCGCCGAGCAGGCTCAACACCGGGGTGCCGAGCAGCAGGGAAATCAGCAGAACCGGCAGGCAACGCCCTGGCAAACCGAGCATCAACGCCAGCAAGGGCGCCAGCAGAACCAGCGCCAGCCCACTGAACAGCCAGTGTGCCAGCACCTTGGCCAACACCAGAAGAGGCAGGGGGTGCGACGAAAGGACCCACTGCTCGAGCGAGCCATCCTCGAAATCACTGCGGAAAAGCCCGTCCAGCGAGAGCAGCACGGCCAAAAGCGCCGCTACCCAGACCAAGCCCGGAGAAAGGGTTTGCAACAATTGCGTCTCCGGCCCCACCGCCAATGGAAACAGGGCGATGACGATGGCGAAGAACACCAGGGGGTTGGCCAGATCGGACGGGCGGCGCGCCAACAGACGCATCTCGCGCGACAGCAGCTGAGTGAAGACGTTACTCATGCGGCGTGTTGCCCCAGATCCAGGTCGCGATAGGTCGCCGGCTTGTGCTGCAGACTGTGATGAGTGGTCAGCACCACCACACCGCCGCGCTCGCAGTGCCCGGCCAGGTGCGCTTCGAGTTGCGCCACACCGCTCTTGTCCAAAGCGGTGAAGGGTTCATCGAGCACCCACAGCGGCGGCGTATCGGCAAGGTACAGGCGCGCCAGAGCCACGCGGCGCTGCTGGCCAGCAGACAGGGTGTGACAGGGAACGTCCTCGAAACCACGCAGACCGACCGCCTCAAGCGCCTGCCAGATCGCCTCGCGGCTGGCAGGACGGTGCAGCGCGCAGAGCCAGGCCAGATTCTCTTCGGCAGTCAGCAGGCCTTTGATGCCGGCGGCATGACCGATCCACAGCAGGTTGCGCGCCAGCTCACTGCGTTGCTCGGACAAGGCCTTGCCCTGCAGCAGGATATCGCCGGCAGTCGGCTGGCGCAGACCGGCAATCAGGCGCAGCAGGCTGGTCTTGCCGCTGCCATTGGGCCCACTGATCTGCAGCATGTCGCCAGCGTCGAGGCGAAACGCCAACTGCTCGAAAAGCATGCGCCAATCCCGCTCACAGCTGAGCGCCACGGCTTCTAGAAGGGGTACGGGACGGGTCATCGATACCTGGCAGGGTTAAAGTCGACGGTGCTCCGGCCGCTATACTGACGCGTGCCGGAGGTACTATGCGCAGCGGGGCGGCATTATACATGGCGCGCCGCTGTCCCCGCAGTCAGCATTTTCGACAGGGTGTGAATCGCGTAGGGTGCGCAGTGTGTGCCGCCAGCCGACGCACGGCGCCCCTACGGCACCTTCGATGGACGGAGCCTATACGAGAGCCCATGAGCGAAATCAGCAGCCCACGCCCGCTTCCCCCTTCGGCGCCGGTCATCCGCAGTACGGCGACGGCCGCCGATATGGCCGTGCGCCTGCTGCAACCGCTGGAAGGCATGCTGGCCGCCGGTGAAAGCGCCAAGGCCGAAGTGATCGCCGTACGCGAACAGGCGCAGAGCTTTCAATTGCTGCTCAAGCTGACGCTGGAAGGCGGCCGCCAGGCGACCGTGCAGGCGGACAGCTCACGGCCACTGGCGCAGGGTACTGCCCTGACCGTTACCGCACTGTCCGACACGCGCCTGAGCGTGCTGCTGCAACCCGGTGGCGACAAGGCCCTGACCAAGCTCGACCTGCAGCAACTACCACCCGGCACACTGGTACAGGGCAAGGTCGTCAGCAACGCTCCGATGCCTGCGCAGAATGCGCAAACGATCTATCGCCTGGTGGTCAACCTGCTCAACACACCGCTGGCCGGCAACCAGCTGGCCATCGACAGCCCCCTGAACCTGCCGCTCGGCAGCCTGCTCAGCGCCCAGGTACAAGGCAGCCAGAGCCTCGCCTTTCTACCGCTCAGCGGCCGCCTCGATCAGTTGGTACTAGGCCAGCAGTTGGCCGCTCAGCAAAACCGTCAGGCCTCGCTGGAGGGCTTGTTCAAAGGCTTGCAAGGACTGGCCGGCACCAACGACGCGCTGCGCGGCAGTATCGACAAGCTGCTCGGCGCCCTCCCCGACAGCAGCCAACTCAGCACCGCCAAGGGCCTGGCGCAGGCGCTCGAAGGCAGTGGCCTACTGCTTGAGGCCAAATTGCTGCAAGGCCAGACCAGTGGCCTGGCGCAGGATCTCAAAGCCAACCTGCTGCGTCTGATCGCGCAACTGGCCCCGCAACTGCCCGGCGGCGCCGGCACACTGACCGGCCTGCAGAACGCCCTCAACCAGAACCTGCCGAACCTGGCTCGGCAGTTGCTCGGCGTCAATGCCAATGGTACGGCCCGCCAGCAGGCGCTGACCTTTCCCCTGCCCTCACGACTGCTGCAGAACATGGACGGTGAGGCCGACCTGGAAACCCTGCTCAAGCTCGCCGCTGCTGCCATCTCCAGGCTGCAGACTCACCAGTTGTCGAGCCTGGCGCAGACTCAGGTAGACGCCAACGGCAACCTGCTGACCACCTGGCAGCTTGAACTGCCGATGCGCCACCAACAGGAAGTGATTCCCCTGCAGATCAAGCTGCAGCGCGAGGAACAGAACGCCAAGGGCGAGAGGAACGAACCCAAGGAAACCCTCTGGCGAATCGACCTGGCCTTCGATCTCGATTACCTGGGGCCGCTGCAGGTTCGCGCGCAGCTGCTGCGCGGCAGCCTCTCCAGCCAGCTGTGGGCAGAGCGCGCCGATACCGCATCGCTGATCAGCGCCGAGCTGGGCAACCTGCGTGAACGCCTGCAGTCCGCAGGCCTGGAGGTTGGCGAGCTGGCCTGCAGCCAGGGCATGCCGCCACAGGGGCCGAAGACCTCGCTGGAGCAACGCTGGGTGGACGAAACCGCATGAGCCGTAAGACGCCCCCCGAAGCTCGCCAGGCCATCGCCCTCAATTACGACGGGCAGAGTGCGCCGATACTCAGCGCCAAGGGCGATGACGAGCTGGCCGAGGCCATCCTCGCCATCGCCCGCGAGTACGAAGTGCCAATCTATGAAAATGCCGAACTGGTACGCTTGCTGGCTCGCCTGGAACTGGGCGACGCGATTCCCGAATCGTTGTATCGCTGCATCGCCGAAATCATTGCCTTCGCCTGGTACCTGCAAGGCAAGGCGCCCGAGGGTTTCACTCCCGGTGAGGAAACCGAGCACGACGTCACGCCGCCGCTGCCTCGCCTGAGCGGGCCAACGCGCTGAAGTAGGGGAAAGACGCGGTTGGACTATTGCGTCTTGGGCCGATGCAAGCGACTGATCAGCTCGGCTTCGGCCGTGCTCAGGCCGCAGGATTGGGTGAGGTCATCGACGCTGGCGCCCATCCCCACCAGCCGAGCGGCCTGGGTGAAGGACAGGCTGTCCGGATCACGCTGCTCGATCTGACTGACCTTGTCAGGTAGCGGCGCCACCACCCGGCGCAACTCGTGCAGCTCCTCGCCCATGCGGATGCTGCCGGTCAGGTAAGCATCCAGGCGCTTGCTGAGTTCGCGGATCCGACTGTCACGCACAGCATCGCGCTTGGCCTGCTCCGCCAGCATGCGCTGCTGATTGCGATACAGGCCGTTGCAGACGATGCCCAGTGCCACGCATAGCAGCGCCACGAAGGCCAGGGCCGCAGCAAGCATGGCAAACTCGGACATGGCTCAGATGCTCTCCAGCTCCGACCATTCTTCCTCGGACATCATCTTGTCCAGCTCGACCAGGATCAGCAGCTCGCCGTTCTTGTTGCACACGCCCTGGATGAACTTGGCCGACTCGTCGTTGCCGACATTCGGCGCGGTCTCGATCTCGGACTGACGCAGGTAGACCACTTCAGCCACGCTATCGACCAGGATGCCAACCACCTGCTTGTCCGCTTCGATGATGACGATGCGGGTGTTGTCGGTGACCGGCGCAGAACCCAGGCCGAAACGCTGGCGGGTATCGATCACGGTGACCACGTTGCCACGCAGGTTGATGATGCCCAGTACGTAGCTCGGCGCACCCGGCACCGGGGCAATCTCGGTGTAGCGCAGCACTTCCTGCACCTGCATCACGTTGATGCCATAGGTTTCGTTATCCAGGCGAAAGGTCACCCACTGCAGAATCGGATCTTCGGCACCTTGTGCAGAACTTTTCTTCATGTCCCTAGCCTCGTCAAAAACCGCTCAGTGCGGCATGCGCGGGTCGACCCGCTTGTCATCAACTATAGAGCCCGCTGACGCAGGCTCACCAATTCTCAATGCAGTTTTCCTGCGGCCAGGCGTTTGGCACCACCGCTGGCGATCAATTCGGCCAAGGCCGCGACGTCGAGCAGTGCGCACATGTGTTCGATCACTGTTCCCGCCAGCCAGGGCCGCTGGGTACGCTGACTGCGCCACTTGACCTCACTCGGATCAAGGCGAATCGAGCGGCTGACCTGATGCACGGCCAGCCCCCACTCGTAGCCTTGTACCGAAATCACGTACTGCAAGCCATCGCGAAAATCATCGCGATAGCGATCAGGCATCACCCAGCGCGCGGTATCCAGTACTTTCAGGTTGCCGGTCTGGCTCGGCAGAATGCCGAGGAACCATTCCGGCTGACCGAACAACGGCGTCAGCTCCTGCCCTTCCAGCGGATAGATCGATCCCAGGCAGATCAGCGGTACCGCCAGGGTCAACCCGGCGACATCGAACAGCAGGCACTCGAACGGTTCCTCGGCCCAGGTCGGCCGCCCATCTGCCAGAACACCGGCAGGCTGCGTGGCGAAATCCACCACAGCGGCAACCACTGGGGGCGCGATGTCCTCGACGACAGGCGCTTGCACCGGCGCAAGCAACTCGACAGGCGCGACCTCGACTGCTGCGAGCACCGGTGGCTCGACGATCTCGGCGAACGCGACGGGCTCGATCAGGCGCGCATCGCGCACCTGCTCCTCGAGCACGGCAGCCTCGAACTCGTCGAGACTGACGGACATCTCCAGCTCGGCAGCAGCCTCCTGCAGCAGACCATCGAGGTACGACTGCAAGGCCAGCTGGGAACGCGTGGCAGTGGCGAGGTTACGACTCATGACTGAAACCCGGAATGGAAAGCTTCACAGCCTATCGGCCGCAGCACGGCCCGACTTGAGCACAGTTCAACACAGACGCTCATTTCAGGCCACCTGCGCCGCTGGCTGATGATTCAGCAGATGCTTGAGCAGGGCACGATAAGCGATCACGCCGCGGCTATTGGCGTCGAACTGGGATGGCGTGCGGCCAGCGCGGCTGGCATCACGCAAGCGCGTGTCGACCGGAATGTACGCCGGCCACAGATGCTCGGGATAGGTATTGCGCAGCACGCGCAAGGTGCTCATGGACGCCTGGGTTCGGCGATCGAACAGCGTCGGCACGATGGTGTAGGGCAACGCCTGCTTGCGCGAACGATTGATCATCGCCAGGGTGCTGATCATGCGCTCCAGCCCCTTGACCGCGAGAAACTCGGTCTGCACCGGGATCACCAGTTGCTGGCTGGCTGCCAGGGCGTTGACCATCAACACGCCAAGCAAGGGCGGGCTGTCGATGACGGCGTGATCGAAATCACCCCAGAGTTGCGCCAGGCTCTTGGCTATCACCAGGCCCAGACCGTTCTGCCCAGGCGACTGGCGCTCGAGCGTGGCCAGCGCGGTGCTCGATGGCAACAGGGAAATCCCTTCGTGGCTGGTGCTGTGCAGCAACTGCTTGGGCAAGCCTTGCGGCACGTTGCCCTGATGCAGGAACAGATCGAAGCAACTGTGCTCCAGCGCATCGGGATCATGACCGAAATAACTGGTCATCGATCCATGCGGATCGAGATCGACCACGATCACACGCTTGCCGGCATCGGCCAACAGGCCTGCCAGGGCGATGGAGGTGGTGGTCTTGCCGACCCCACCTTTCTGATTGGCTACTGCCCAGACTTTCATGTTCTCTCATCCTCCCGGCGTGAGGCGCTCAGGCCGAGAATGGCTGTCGCCGACATGCAGCAGGCGACTGGGATTTGACGGCTCACGACTGTGGAACCCCCGACGCAGACGCTGGTGCAGGTTGCGTGCCAGCCTCGGACTGCTGAGTCGCGGCGCTGCCATCGCTGCGGCGGGTTTCGAGGTTACGCGAAATCACCAGTACCACCCGGCGATTGCGTCCCCTGCCCTCCGCCGTGGCATTGTCGGCCACCGGCTGGAACTCGCCGTAACCGACGGCCGCCAAACGCGAAGGGTCGACGCCATCCATAGCCAGCATACGCACGATGCTCGACGCGCGCGCCGAAGACAACTCCCAGTTGGTTGGGTACTGGGCGGTCTGAATCGGCAGATTGTCAGTGAAGCCTTCGACTTTTACCGGATTCTGATACGGCGCCAGAATCTTGGCGACCTTCTCGATAATGTCGAACGCCTGATTGTTCGGAATGGCGTCGCCGCTAGGAAACAGCAGGCTCGAACTCAGCTCGATCTCGATCCACATCTCGTTGCCACGCAGGGTCAACTGGTCGCTCTGGATCAACTCACCGAACACTTCACGCACGCTGGAAGCAATGCTCTGCAAGGTGGCGTCCGAGCTGGGATCGTCCAGTGCAGTGTTGTCGGGCTCACTGGTGCGTGGCCGCTCTTCACCCACCGGAATGGGCTTGATCGCGCGGTCAGGCTGGTTGAATACGCCTGTCAGCGACTCCGAGAGGATCTTGTACTTGCCTTCGTTGATCGAGGAGATCGAATACATCACCACGAAGAAGGCGAACAGCAGCGTGATGAAGTCGGCGTAGGAAACCAGCCAACGCTCATGGTTCTCATGTTCTTCCTGATGCCGCCTGCGTGCCATGCCATGCCTCCATCAGTCCATGAAGCCTTGCAGCTTCAGTTCGATAGAGCGCGGGTTCTCACCCTCGGCGATGGACAGGATGCCCTCCAGCAACATCTCGCGATAGCGCGACTGGCGCAGCGCAATGGACTTGAGCTTGTTGCCGATCGGCAACAACAGCAGGTTGGCGAAGCCGACGCCATAGATGGTGGCGACGAAGGCCACGGCGATACCGCTGCCGAGCATGCTCGGGTCAGCCAGGTTACCCATCACGTGGATCAGGCCCATTACCGCACCGATGATGCCGATGGTCGGGGCGTAGCCGCCCATGCTCTCGAATACCTTGGCCGCCTGGATATCGCGTGCTTCCTGGGTGTAGAGATCGACCTCCAGGATGCTGCGAATGGATTCCGGCTCGGCACCGTCGACCAGCAATTGCAGGCCCTTGCGCGCATAAGGATCGGGCTCGGCATCGGCCACCGACTCGAGGCCGAGCAGACCTTCCTTGCGCGCCACCATGCTCCAGCCCACAACCCGGTTGATGCCGCCCACCAGGTCGATGCGCGGCGGAAAGAAGATCCAGCGCACGATACCCATGGCGCGTTTGAACACACTGACGGGGGCCTGCAGGAACGCCGCGCCCAGGGTACCGCCGATAACGATCAGTGCCGCCGGGCCATTGAGCAGCGCCCCGGCGTTACCGCCTTCGAGATAATTGCCACCCAGTATCGCGACGAACGCCAGGATGACGCCGATTAGGCTCAATACATCCATGCAGACACGCTCGACTCAGCCTTCATCATTGGCAAGCCTCGGTCAGATGCCGACCGATGTCATCCAGGCTGTAGATCGCATCGGCCAGACTGGCCTTGACCACCGCCATCGGCATGCCATAGATCACGCAACTGGCCTCATCCTGAGCCCACACCTGACTGCCACCCTGCTTGAGCAGGCGCGCGCCCTCACGGCCGTCGGCGCCCATGCCGGTCAGTACCACTGCCAGCACCTTGTCGCCATAGGACTTGGCCGCCGAACCGAAGGTGATATCCACGCAGGGTTTGTAGTTGAGGCGCTCATCGCCGGGCAGAATCTTCACCACGCCACGGGCATCGACCATCATCTGCTTGCCGCCAGGAGCTAGCAGCGCCAGGCCAGGGCGCAGTACATCGCCATCCTCAGCTTCCTTGACCTGGATGCGGCAGAGCTTGTCCAGGCGCTCGGCAAAGGCCTTGGTGAAAGCTGCCGGCATATGCTGGATCAACACCAGCGGTGCCGGGAAATTAGCCGGCAATTGGGTCAGTACACGTTGCAGTGCCACCGGGCCGCCGGTGGAGGTACCGATGGCCACCAGCTTGTAAGACTTGCGCTTGGGCGCAGCCGAGCTCGGCGCGGCACTGGAAGCGCCTGGCGTCGATGCGGTACGCGGCGTGGCGGCAGGCGTGGCTGGACGCACTGGCGCGACAGCAGGACGACTAATCGGCGCCACTGCCGGACTGGCCGCAGTCGGCGCCGGAGCCACTGCAGCCGAGCTGAAACGGCGATTGCTGCGCGCGATGGTATGCACCTTCTCGCACAGCATCTGCTTGACCTTCTCGGGATTGCGCGAGATGTCTTCGAAATTCTTCGGCAGGAAGTCCACCGCCCCGGCATCCAGTGCATCGAGGGTGACACGGGCACCTTCGTGGGTCAGCGAGGAGAACATCAACACCGGCGTCGGGCAGCGCTGCATGATGTTTCGTACCGCAGTGATGCCGTCCATCATCGGCATCTCGTAATCCATGGTGATCACGTCAGGCTTGAGCGCCAACGCCTGATCGATGGCTTCCCGCCCGTTGGTGGCCGTGCCCACGACCTGAATACTGGGGTCAGCAGACAGAATTTCCGAAACGCGCCGGCGGAAAAAACCGGAGTCGTCCACTACCAGAACCTTAACTGCCATACACACTCCTAGACAGCGCAGACCTCGCCTGCGCCGCAACCATCAGAAACGTCGAGCATAGCGCTTGAGCATGCTCGGTACGTCGAGAATCAACGCGATGCGTCCATCACCAGTGATCGTGGCGCCGGACATCCCGGGCGTGCCCTGAAGCATCTTGCCCAGTGGCTTGATTACCACTTCTTCCTGGCCGACCAATTGATCGACGACAAAGCCGATGCGTTGGCTACCGACGGTGAGGATCACCACATGACCTTCGCGCTGACCTTCATGGAAGGCCTGCGGCACCAGCCAACGCTTGAGATAGAACAGGGGCAGCGCCTTGTCACGCACGATCACCACTTCCTGGCCATCGACCACGTTGGTGCGCGACAGGTCGAGGTGGAAGATCTCGTTGACGTTGACCAGCGGGAAAGCGAAAGCCTGGTTCTCCAGCATCACCATCAGCGTCGGCATGATCGCCAGGGTCAATGGCACCTTGATGATGATCTTCGAGCCCTGGCCCTTCTGCGAGAACACGTTGACCGTGCCGTTGAGCTGGGAAATCTTGGTTTTCACCACGTCCATGCCGACACCGCGGCCGGACACATCGGAAATCTCGGTCTTGGTCGAGAAGCCCGGGGCGAAGATCAGGTTGTAGCACTCGAACTCGTTCAGGCGATCGGCCGCGTCCTTATCCAGCAGGCCTTTCTCGACGGCCTTGGCACGTAGCACGTCGGCATCCATGCCTTTGCCGTCGTCGGTGATCGACAGCAGGATATGGTCGCCTTCCTGCTCGGCGGACAGCACCACGCGGCCTGCGCGAGCCTTGCCAGCCTTCTCGCGCTCTTCCGGGGTTTCTACGCCGTGGTCGACGGCATTGCGCACCAAGTGCACCAGCGGGTCGGCGAGAGCCTCGACCAGGTTCTTATCGAGGTCGGTCTCTTCACCCACCAACTCGAGGTTGATTTCCTTCTTCAGGTTGCGCGCCAGATCGCGTACCAGGCGAGGGAAGCGGCCGAAGACCTTCTTGATCGGCTGCATGCGGGTCTTCATCACCGAGGTCTGCAGATCCGCAGTCACCACGTCGAGGTTCGACACGGCCTTGGACATGGCCTCGTCACCGCTGTTGAGCCCCAGGCGTACCAGGCGGTTACGCACCAGCACCAGCTCGCCGACCATGTTCATGATCTCGTCGAGGCGAGCGGTATCGACCCGCACGGTGGTTTCCGCCTCGCTCGCCGGTGCTACCGCCTTGTCCGCAACCGGTGCCGGAGCGGCCGGCGCACGCGCCGCGGCAGGCTCGGCCTTGGCTGCGGGCTTGGCCGGAGCAGCCTTGGCTGCAGCAGGCTTGGCTACCGCAGCAGGTGCCGGTGCAGGCTCGCTCGGAGGAACGAATTTGCCTTTGCCATGCAACTGATCGAGCAGGGATTCGAACTCGTCATCGGTAATGTCATCACTGACCGGCGCAGCGGCTTCGACTGCCGCAGCGACCGGAGCGGCCGCTTCAGGTGCTGTGGAAAACTGGCCCTTGCCATGCAGTTGATCGAGCAGGGCCTCGAATTCGTCGTCGGTGATATCGTCACCAGCCGGAGTTGCGGCAGGGGCTGCCGCGACGGCAACGTCAGCCGAAGCCTCGACCGTACCGCTGAACTGGCCCTTGCCATGCAACTGATCGAGCAGAGACTCGAACTCGTCGTCGGTAATTTCATCGCTGGCAGCAACGCTCTCGCTGGCCGGCGCATCCCCCAGGGCATCGAGCAGTTGCTCGAATTCGCTGTCAGTGATGTCGCCCGAGGCGGGAGCCGCAGCGACCGGCTCGGGCACTGCTACAGGCTCGGGCTCACGAGCAGGAGCCGGGGCTGCGGGAGCCGAGTCGGCGCCCGCCGGCTCGGCCAGGCGCGCCAATGCCGCCAGCAGTTCAGGAGTGGCTGGTGTCGGCTCGCGGCGCTCACGCACCTCGCCGAACATGCCATTGACAGCATCAAGAGCCTCGAGCACCACATCCATCAATTCCGAATCGACGCGACGCTCACCCTTGCGCAGGATGTCGAAGACGTTTTCGGCGATATGGCAGCACTCCACCAGCTCATTGAGCTGGAGGAAGCCCGCTCCGCCCTTGACGGTATGGAAACCGCGAAAGATGGCGTTGAGCAGGTTCATGTCGTCCGGTCGGCTTTCCAGCTCGACTAATTGTTCGGACAACTGTTCGAGAATCTCGCCGGCCTCTACCAGGAAATCCTGGAGGATCTCTTCATCGGCGCCGAAGCTCATATTGTGTGCTCCTTAGAACCCTAGGCTGGACAGCAGGTCGTCGACATCGTCCTGGCTGGAGGCAACGTCATCACGCTTATCGGCATGAATCTGCGGACCTTCACCCCGCGATGGCTCTTTTAATTTTTCCTGTTCGGTGCGCAGCACTTCATGGTCGTGCTGAATACCGGCAAAACGGTCGACCTGACTGGCCATCAACATCAGCTTGAGCAGGTTGCTTTCCACCTCGGTCACCAGTTGGGTGACACGCTTGATCACTTGCCCGGTCAGATCCTGATAGTCCTGTGCCAGCAAAATGTCGTTGAGGTGACTGGAAAGTTTGTTGCCATCACGCTCGCTGCGAGCGAGGAAAAGTTCGATGCGTTTGGCCAACTCACGAAAGCCATCGGCGCCCATTTCACGACGCATGAAACGGCCCCACTCGACGCTCAGACTCTGCGCCTCATCGCTCAGGTCATTGACCAGCGGCGCGCTCTGCTCCACCAGATCCATGGTGCGATTGGCAGCCTTCTCGGTCATGGTGACAACGTAATTCAGGCGTTCGGTGGCATCGGCGATCTGCGACAGCTCCTGGGCATGCGGCATACGCGGATCAAGCTGGAAATTGACAATGGCGTTGTGCAGCTCACGGGTCAGCTTGCCGACCTCGTGATACAGGCCACGATCACGAACCTTGTTGAGCTCATTAATCAGTTGTACCGCGGCGCCGAAGTTGCCTTGTTCGAGGCTATCGACCAGATCGCGGGCATTGCTTTTCAGGGTCGACTCAAGGTCACCCAGCGTGGAGTCATCGTGTTCCATAGCACCCTCGCGGCCGACATCAGCCGTTGACCCGCTCGAAGATCTTCTCGATCTTTTCCTTCAGCACCTGGGCGGTGAAGGGTTTGACCACATAGCCGTTCACACCAGCTTGGGCCGCCTCGATGATCTGATCGCGCTTGGCTTCGGCAGTCACCATCAACACCGGCAGGTGCTTCAGGCGTTCATCGGCGCGCACGGCACGCAGCAGGTCGATGCCGGTCATACCGGGCATGTTCCAGTCGGTCACCAAAAAATCGAAACTGCCGCTTTGCAACATCGGCAACGCCGAGGTGCCATCGTCGGCTTCTGCGGTGTTGGTGAAACCCAAGTCCCGCAAGAGGTTCTTGATGATCCGTCGCATCGTCGAGAAATCGTCAACGATGAGGATTTTCATGTTCTTGTCCAAGTCGACCTCCGTACAGTCCCAAACGTATTGCGCTCGCAACCACGTCCTTTAATCATGAAACCGTTAACAGGCCGTTTAAGCCTGCGAATACGCTGTTCAGCCAGCGCGCCATTCACTCAGCCGCGAACGCAGACGCGCTGCGCACTGGCTGTGCAACTGGCTGACGCGTGACTCGCTAACCCCCAGCACTTCGCCGATTTCTTTCAAGTTCAGTTCTTCGTCGTAATACAGCGCCAGCACGAGACGTTCACGCTCCGGCAAACCAGCGATGGCATCGGCCAAGGCCGCCTGGAAGCGTTCGTCTTCGAGGTCCCGCGAAGGTTCGAGGTGGGTGTGCCCGGCGTCTTCGTGCAGCCCGCCATGCTCGCCGTCCTGCAACAGGTCGTCGAAGCTGAACAGGCGGCTGCCCAAAGTGTCGCCAAGAATGCCGTAGTAATCCTCCAGACTCAATTGGAGTTCGGCCGCAACTTCGTGATCTTTAGCGTCACGCCCCGTTCTGGCCTCAACAACGCGAATCGCATCGCTGACCATACGGCTGTTGCGGTGTACCGAACGCGGTGCCCAATCGCCCTTGCGCACCTCGTCGAGCATGGCCCCACGGATACGGATACCGGCGAAAGTTTCGAAGCTGGCGCCCTTGCTGGAGTCGTATTTGCGCGAGGCTTCGAGCAGACCGATCATGCCGGCCTGGATCAGGTCATCGACCTGCACGCTGGCCGGCAGACGTGCCAGCAAGTGATAGGCAATCCGCTTGACCAGTGGCGCATAGCGCTCGATCAGCTGATGCTGGGAATCCTGCGCCTGAGCCTTGTTGTACATACGAAGTCCAGAGGCTGCTGTCATACGGCCGAGTCTGCAGTCGGTTGCTGCACCAGACGCTCGACGAAAAACTCCAGATGGCCACGGGGATTGGCCGGCAACGGCCAGGTGTCGACCTTCTGAGCTATCGCCTTGAACGCCAGAGCGCACTTGGATCGAGGGAAGGCTTCATAGACGGCGCGCTGTTTCTGCACGGCCTTGCGCACGCACTCATCGTAGGGCACGGCACCGACATACTGCAGGGCGACATCGAGGAAACGATCCGTCACCTTGGTCAGCTTAGCAAAGAGATTGCGCCCTTCCTGCGGGCTGTGGGCCATGTTGGCCAAAACGCGGAAGCGGCTGATGCCGTGGTCGCGATTGAGCAGCTTGATCAGCGCGTAGGCGTCGGTGATCGAGGTCGGCTCATCGCACACCACCACGAGAATTTCCTGCGCTGCGCGAACGAAACTGACCACCGCATCGCCAATACCGGCCGCGGTGTCGATCACCAGCACGTCGAGGTTCTCGCTGATGTCGCTAAACGCCTGGATCAGGCCAGCGTGCTGCATGGGCGTAAGGCTGACCATGCTCTGCGTACCGGACGCCGCCGGCACGATACGAACACCACCGGGCCCCTGCAGCAGCACGTCACGCAGATCGCATTCACCGGCGATCACATCGGCCAGGGTGCGTTTGGGCGTCAGTCCCAACAGAACGTCGACGTTGGCCAGGCCAAGGTCAGCGTCCATCAGCATCACCCGACGGCCGAGATCGGCCAGGGCCATGGACAGATTGACCGACACGTTGGTCTTGCCGACGCCACCTTTGCCGCCAGTCACCGCAATCACCTGTACGGGATGCATACCCATGTTATTTCTATACCTTGTCTAACTTCGACTTGACCCTGACAGGCCGTTCACTCTCGCCTACTCGGCAAAAGGATGCACGATTCTTATTGCCTCAACCGGCACGAGCCGGCTTCTGGTAGAGCCCGGCAAACATCTGCGCCATGGCATCTTCACTCGGTTCTTCGGCGGCCTGCAAACCTACTGCGCGACTGACCAGTTGATGACTGCGCGGCACCTGCAGATCGTCCGGAATACGCGGCCCGTCCGTGACATAGGCTACCGGCAGATGCTGGCCTATAGCCAGACCTAAAACCTCGCCCAGGCTCACCGCCTCGTCCAGTTTCGTCAGTATGCAGCCTGCCAGTCCACAACGCTTGTAACTATGGTAGGCCGCCTTGAGCACTTGGCTCTGACTTGTTGCCGCCAGAACCAGATAATTTTTCGCATTGATACGCGCCGACGCCAGGCTTTCCAGTTGCAGACGCAGTGCGGGATCGTTACCCGGCAGGCCTGCTGTGTCGACCAGCACCACACGTTTCTTCGCCAGCGGAGTCAGCGCCTGCAACAACGACTGACCAGGATCGACCTGAGTCACCGATACGCCCAGGATACGCCCCAGGGTCTTGAGTTGCTCCTGCGCGCCAATACGGTAACTGTCCATGCTCACCAGAGCGACCTGCTGCGCGCCGTACTTAAGCACGTAACGCGCGGCCAGCTTGGCCAGGGTGGTGGTCTTGCCCATACCGGCCGGACCGACCAGGGCAATCACCCCGCCCTCCTCCAGCGGCTCTACCTTCGGCGTTCTGATCGCGTGAGCCAGGTGCGCCAGCAGCATGCGCCAGGCCTGGCGCGGCTCAGCCACACCTGCCACCTTGCTCAGCAGCGCCTGCGACAGCTCGGCAGACAGACCCATGCGTTGCAGGCGGCGCCACAGATTAGCTTGTTGCGGACGGCGATTTTGCAGCTGGCCCCAGGCGATGGAGCCCAGTTGCACTTCGATCAGCTCACGCAGGCCGTGCAACTCGAAACGCATGGCATCCAGCGCACGGGGGTCGACGGCCGGCGTAGCAGGTACTGCGGCCTCGACCGGACGCTGCGGCTTGACCGGAGTGGCTGGCAGCTCGGGTGCCAGCAGAGATTCGTTGGCGAATAACTGGCGATCCTTGCCGGCGTCCTGCTCGGCACGGGTGGCGAGTTCGGCCTGGGCACTGGCGATGCGCGCCTGGGTCTTGCGCAGCTCGGCTTCCAGCGCCGGGTTCGGTCGCACCGGAGCCGGCGTCACCTGATAGTCCAGCGCGGCAGTCAGCTCGACACCACCGGCCACGCGGCGGTTGCCAATGATCGCAGCATCGGCACCCAGCTCGTCACGCACCAGTTTCATGGCGGTTCGCATATCGGCGGCGAAGAAGCGTTTGACCTGCATGACCCTTTACCTCAGTTCTGGCCCACAGTGGCGACTATGGTGACCTGCTTGTTGTCCGGAATTTCCTGGTAGGCCAGCACGTGCATGCTGGATACCGCCAACCGCGCGAAGCGCGACAACATCGCCCGGATCGGGCCGGCCACCAGCAGAATCACCGGCTTGCCGAGCATTTCCTGGCGCTGCGCCGCTTCCACCAGGGAACGCTGCAGCTTCTCGGCCATGCCCGGTTCCAGGAGGATGCCATCCTCACTGCCCTGACCGGCCTTCTGCAGACTATTGAGCAATATCTGTTCCAACCTCGGTTCGAGGGTGATCACAGGCAGCTCCGGCTCTAGTCCCACAATGCTTTGCACGATTGCACGGGCCAACGCCACCCGTACGGCGGCGACCATAGCGGCGGGATCTTGACTCTTCGGCGCCACGTTGGCGATGGCTTCGGCAATGGTGCGGATATCGCGCACCGGCACCTGCTCCTGCAACAGCGCTTGCAGCACCTTGAGCAGGGTCGACAGCGACACCAGGCCCGGCACCAGCTCTTCGGCCAGCTTCGGCGAGCTCTTGGCCAGCAATTGCATGAGCTGCTGCACTTCCTCATGCCCGAGCAGCTCGTGAGCGTGCTTGTGCAGGATCTGGTTGAGGTGGGTGGCAACCACGGTACTGGCGTCGACCACGGTATAGCCGAGCGACTGCGCCTGATCACGCTGAGTGGGGTCGATCCACACGGCCTCCAGACCGAACGCCGGATCCTTGGCGGCAATGCCATTGAGTGGGCCGAACACCTGACCGGGGTTGATCGCCAATTCACGATCCGGATAGACCTCGGCCTCGGCCACGCTGACGCCCATCAGCGTCAAACGGTAGGCGTTGGGCGCCAGGTCGAGGTTGTCGCGGATATGCACCGAGGGCATGAGAAAGCCCATCTCCTGCGACAACTTCTTGCGTACGCCCTTGATCCGCGCCAGCAGTTGCCCGCCCTGATTACGGTCGACCAGTGGGATAAGGCGATAGCCAACTTCCAGGCCGACCATGTCCACAGGCATGACGTCATCCCAACCCAGCTCCTTGACCTCCTGCGCCTTCTGCGCCGGAATCAGCTCCTGCTGACGCTGCACTTCCTGCTGCTCGACCTCTTGCGCCCTGCGCTTCTTGTTGGCGATCCAGTAGGCGCCACCTGCAGCGATCAGGCCCAGACCAATGAAGGAAACATGCGGCATGCCCGGCACCAGGCCCATGACGATCAGGATGATCGCCGCCACAGCCAGCGCACGCGGCGAAGCGAACATCTGCCGGTTGACCTGCTGGCCCATGTCTTCGGAGCTGGATACGCGAGTAACCATGATGGCTGCAGCGGTGGACAGCAGCAGCGAGGGAATCTGCGCGACCAGGCCGTCACCGATCACCAGCAGCGCGTAGATCTTGCTCGCGTCGGCAAAGCTAAGGCCATGCTGCAGCATGCCGATGGCCATGCCGCCGATCAGGGTAACGAACATGATCAGCAGGCCGGCGATGGCATCACCGCGAACGAATTTGCTGGCACCGTCCATGGAACCGTAGAAATCCGCTTCCTGAGCGACTTCGGAGCGACGTTTCTTGGCTTCGGCCTGGTCAATCAGACCGGCGTTCAGATCCGCGTCGATGGCCATCTGCTTGCCGGGCATGGCATCGAGGGTGAAACGCGCGCTGACTTCGGAAATCCGCCCGGCACCCTTGGTGACCACCACAAAGTTGATGATCACCAGGATGGCGAAGACCACCACACCGACCACGTAGTTACCGCCGATCACCACCTCGCCGAAGGCCTGGATTACCTTACCCGCGGCGTGCGGCCCCTCCTGACCGTGCAGCAGCACGACACGCGTGGAAGCGACGTTGAGCGCCAGGCGCAACAAGGTGGCGACCAGCAGGATGGTGGGGAATACGGCGAAGTCCAGCGGGCGCAGCGCGTAGACGGCGACCAGCAGCACGACGATGGACAAGGCGATGTTGAACGTGAACAGGGTGTCGAGCAGTAGCGGCGGCACCGGCAGCGTGACCATGCCCAGCAGCGCCAACAACAGCAGCGGGATGCCAAGGCTGCCCTGGCGCAGGCCGGCCAGGTTGCCACGAGCGTCCCCGATGATTTGCGAGCGGTTGATGTTGAATGCCACGTGACTACCCCAGCCAATTCAATCTTTTGACGCAGAGCTGCGCTTTACAGGGGTAATGGCAAGAAGCGTTCCAGAAACGCGGCGACAGGCTACAAGCCTCGATCTACAGGGTAAAAACGCCTGGTTCCGTAGGGCGCACCGGGCGGCGATCCGTTCGCGAAGCAGTACGCTGCTGGATTTGTGCCGCGCCCAGACACGGCGGACTGTTCGCTGGCGCTCCTGAGTCCGCCCTACGAGCGGTCGGCGTCCCGATCCGCCCTACGAATCGCGGCGCAGATCCGGCGGAATCGGCAGATCGGGCAACGGCCCTGGCCGCTTGCCCTTGCCGGCGCGGTACTGACGCAACTGGTAGACGTAGGCCAACACTTGCGCTACGGCGAGATACAGACCGGCCGGAATCTCCTGTTCGAGTTCCGTGGAGTAGTAAACCGCCCGGGCCAGAGCCGGCGACTCCAGCACCATGACCTGGTGCTCCTGAGCGATCTCGCGAATCTTCAGCGCCAGGAAGTCGCCACCCTTGGCCAGCAGCACCGGTGCGCCGCCATTGTCCGGATCGTACTTGAGCGCCACGGCGAAGTGGGTCGGGTTGGTGATCACCACGTCAGCCTGAGGTACGGCCTGCATCATGCGGCGCTCGGCCATCTCACGTTGCAACTGACGAATACGCCCTTTGACCTCCGGCTTACCTTCGGTGTCCTTGTACTCGTCGCGCACTTCCTGCTTGGTCATCTTCAGCTTGTTCTTGTGGCTCCACAGCTGGAACGGCACGTCCACCGCTGCGATCAGAATCAGCCCACACGACAGCCACAGCGCGCTCCAACCCACCACCTGCAAGCTATGCAGGATGGCGGGTTCCACCGGTTCATTGGCGATGGCGAGCAGATCGTCCTGATCCATCGACAGCACCAGCAAGGCCACAGCGAGGATCACCAGAAACTTGGCTAGAGCCTTGAGCAGCTCAACCAGCGCCTGCACCGAGAACATCCGCTTGAGCCCGGCCAGCGGGTTCATGCGACTGCCCTTGGGCTGCAACGCCTCGACCGAGAACAACCAGCCGCCCAAGACGATGGGGCCGGCGATGGAGGCGATCAACAAGGCGATGAGAAACGGCAACATGGCCTGCAAGGCATGCTTGCCGGACGCGAGCAGGTGCAGCGCCATGCTGCCTTCGTTCATCAGCACGTCACGTGACAGGCTGAAGTTGCCGCGCATCAGGTCGAGCATGGCGTCGCCCATCTGCGCACCGAAGATCATCAGCGCGATGGTGCCGGTCAGGGTCACCGCCAGGGTATTGAGCTCCTTGGAGCGAGCGATCTGGCCTTTTTTCCGCGACTCTTCGAGCCGCTTACCAGTGGGTTCCTCGCTCTTGTCGGCGCCGCTCTCGCTCTCGGCCATGGCTACCTCATCCGGGCGAATTCGCCCAGTTGCTGCAAGGCTTCACTGGCCAACCCCTGAAACAGGTTGCCGAAGTCGGAAAGCCCCACCCAGAAGATCACCAGGCCCAGGGCCAGGGTCAGGGGGAAGCCGATGGAAAAGATGTTCAGCTGCGGCGCGGCGCGGGTCATCACACCGAAGGCCAGGTTGATCACCAACAGCGCAGTGACCATTGGCAGGGTCAACAACAGGCCAGCACCGATCACCCAGCTCAGCTTGCCAGCCAGTTCCCAGTAGTGGTTGACCATCAGGCCCTGCCCGGAGGGCAAGGCGACGAAGCTCTCGGCGAGAATCTCCAGCGCCACCAAGTGGCCATTGATGGCCAGAAACAGCAAGGTCACCAGCATCAGCATGAACTGACCGAGCACCGGTACCGACACACCATTGGCCGGGTCGACCATGGAGGCGAAGCCCAGGCCCATCTGCATGGCGATGATCTGCCCAGCCACGGCGAACAGGTGGAAAAACAGCTGCAGGATGAAACCGAACATGGCACCAATCAGCACCTGCTCGAGGATCAGCAACAGGCTGCGCAGGCTCAGCGCATCCACTTGCGGCATGGGCGGCAGGGTGGGCACCAGCACGACGCTGATGGCCAGCGCCAGGTACAGCCGCACCCGGGTCGGCACCAGCTGGGTACCGATGATCGGCATCACCATCAGCATCGCGGCAATACGGAACAACGGCAGCAGAAACTGGCCGATCCAGCCGCTGATCTGCTCGTTGCTCAATTCCAGCATCGTGCCCTGCCCCTCAACCTATGAGGTACGGAATGTTCTGAATCAGCGTCTGGGTGTACTCCATCAGCTGGCTCACCAGCCAGGGGCCGGCCCAGATCAGGGTGATCAGCATCACCATCAGGCGCGGCAGAAAACTCAACGTCTGTTCGTTGATCTGTGTAGCGGCCTGGAACATGGCGACCACCAGGCCCACCAATAGGCTCGGTACCACCGCCAGGCCGACGATCACCACGATCAGCCAGAGCGCTTCGCGAAACAGGTCAACTGCCACCTCGGGAGTCATCGTGAGCCTCGCTATATCGTGCCGAAACTGGCGGCCAGGGTGCCCATGATCAGCGCCCAGCCGTCGACCAGTACGAACAGCATGATCTTGAACGGCAAGGAAATGATCAGGGGCGAGAGCATCATCATGCCCATCGCCATGAGGATACTGGCGACCACCATGTCGATGATCAGAAACGGGATGAAGATCATGAAGCCGATCTGGAACGCCGTCTTCAGCTCCGAGGTCACGAAGGCCGGCACCAGAATGGTCAAGGGTACGTCTTCGACACCAGCCAGATCAGTGCGCTTGGACAGGCGCACGAACAGCGCCAGATCGCTCTCACGGGTCTGTGCCAGCATGAAGTCGCGAATGGGCACCTCGGCCCGCTTCAAGGCCTCCTGCGCGACGATCTCCTCATTGAGGTACGGCTGCAGCGCACTGGTATTAATCCGATCGAAGATCGGCGCCATGATGAACATGGTCAGGAACAGGGCCAGGCCGACCAGAATTTGGTTCGACGGCGTCTGCTGCAGGCCCAGGGCCTGACGCAGGATGGAAAAGACGATGATGATCCGGGTAAAGCTGGTCATCAGCATGACGAACGCCGGGATGAAGCTCAGCGCGGTCATGATCAGCAGAATCTGCAGGCTGACCGAATACTCCTGCTGACCTTGCGCATCGGTGGACAGCGTGATCGCTGGGATCGACAACGGGCTGTTGCCCTGCTGGATCAGCGAACTGCCTGTCGGTGGGTCTTCGGCAAAAGCCAATGAAGCGGCCAGGCTGAGCACTACCACCAGCAACAAACGCAGCATCAGGATTTGTCCTTCTGATCCTTGCCCAGCAGCTCCATCAGGCGCTGGGCGAACTCCGGCGTGGCCGGTTCGGCATCGGCCAGGTGCACCGGCTCCTTGAGCACGTGCAGCGGCGTGATGCGTCCGGCGGATAGACCCAGCAGAATTTGCTCGTTGCCCACCTGCACCAGCACCAGACGATCACGCGGGCCGAGCGCCTGGGTCGAGAGCAGCTTGATCACCTGCCCGCCCCGCGGGTTCAGTTGCTGCACACGGCGCAGCAGCCAGGCCAGCAGAAAGATCAGGCCGATTACCAGCAACAGGCCAAGCAGCAATTGGCCGAGCTGGCCGGCGATGTCGCTGCCCGCCATCGGCGTGGCGGCCTTGCCGGCAGGTTCGGCGGCCAGTACGGCACCCGGCAGCGCCAGCAGCAATGCGAAAAATCGAGCCATGATCAGCGCAGCTTCTTGATACGTTCGCTGGGGCTGATCACGTCGGTGAGACGGATGCCGAACTTCTCGTTGACCACCACCACTTCACCGTGGGCGATCAGCGTGCCATTGACCAGCACATCGAGCGGCTCACCCGCCAGGCGATCCAGTTCGATCACCGAACCCTGATTGAGCTGCAGCAGGTTGCGGATGGTGATATCGGTGTTGCCCACTTCCATGGAGATGGACACCGGAATGTCCAGAATCACATCCAGGTTGGGCCCCTCCAGGTTCACGGGGAGGCTCATGGCAGGCGGTGCGCTGCCGAACTCTTCCATCGGCGCTCGCGGCGCCGCAGGTGCTGCCGGCTGAGCAGCGCTCTGCCCGGCCAGCATGGCATCGATATCGTCCTGGTCGGCATCGCCCGCCTCGGCCAGCGCGGCCGCCCACTCATCGGCCAGCGCCTGCTCCTCGGGGGAGGTGTTTTCTTCATCTGCCATCGTCTTTCCTCGCCTGGCTTCAGCTATTCGTTCGCATTGAGCCCAATGGCCCTCTTGGAGTTACCAGCGTCTCAGCGCTGGCGTTCGATCGGTTCGAGCACTTGCAGCGCCAGATTACCCTTGTGGGCGCCCAGCTTGACCTTGAAAGTCGGTACGCCATTGGCGCGCATGACCACGTTCTCCGGTAACTCGACCGGAATCACGTCGCCCGGCTGCATATGCAGAATGTCACGCAGCTTCAACTGCCGACGCGCCACGGTGGCGCCCAGCGGTACGCTGACGTCGAGGATGTCCTCGCGCAGCGCCTTGATCCAACGCTCGTCCTGATCGTCGACGTCGGACTGGAAACCGGCATCGAGCATCTCGCGGATCGGCTCGATCATCGAGTAAGGCATGGTGATGTGCAGGTCGCCACCGCCACCATCGAGCTCGATGTGGAAGGTGGACACCACCACCACTTCGCTGGGGCTGACGATGTTGGCCAGCGCCGGGTTGACCTCGGAGTTGACGTACTCGAAGTGGATGTCCATCACCGCATGCCAGGCTTCGCGCAGGTCGACGAAGGCCTGGTCGAGCACCATGCGCACCACGCGCAGCTCGGTCGGGGTGAATTCACGGCCTTCGATCTTGGCATGGCGCCCATCGCCGCCGAAGAAGTTGTCCACCAGCTTGAACACCAGCTTGGCGTCGAGAATGAACAGGCCGGTGCCACGCAGCGGCTTCATCTTCACCAGGTTGAGGCTGGTCGGTACGTAGAGCGAGTGAACGTACTCGCCGAACTTCATCACCTGCACACCGCCGACCGCCACGTCAGCCGAACGGCGCAGCAGGTTGAACATGCTGATGCGGGTGTAACGGGCAAAACGCTCGTTGATCATCTCCAGGGTCGGCATGCGCCCACGGACGATACGATCCTGGCTGGTCAGGTCATATTGCTTGACGCTACCGGGTTCCGCGGCGTCTTCGGTCTCGACCAGACCGTCATCGACGCCATGCAACAGCGCATCGATTTCGTCCTGGGAAAGCAGATCCTGCACGGCCATGTTCAGCTCCCGGCTACTGCAAAACGAAGTTGGTGAACAGCACCTGCTCGACCACGGTGCTGCCGGTTTCCGTCTGGGCCAGTTCCTGCACGCTGGCCAATGCCTGCTGCAGGAGCATCTCCTTGCCCAAGGGGGTCTGCAGGGCTGCGAAATCCTGGCCGGAGAGCAACATCACCAGACGGTTACGCAGCACCGGCATGTGTACCTTGAGCTTCTCCATGCCAGCGGCATCGCGACTCATCAGAGCCATGCTCACCTGCAGATAGCGGGTACGGTTCTGGTAATTGAAATTGACCACGAAGGCCGGCTGCAGATCCTGGTATATCGCGGGCTGCCGCACTGGCGTCGCGCTGGCCGCTTCTGCCGGCTTGGCCTCTTCAGTCTTGTCACCCTTGCTGAGAATGAACCAGGTGCCGCCGATGGACAGGCCGATAGCCAAAAGCAAGCCCACAACGATGAGGATGATGAGCTTGAGTTTGCTCTTGCCAGCCGGCTGCCCGTCGGCGGCCGGTGCTGCTTCTTTCTTAGCCATGCCAATAATCCGTCACTGTCGGAGTTCTTTCCGCTTTCAAAGGGTTAAGAGCAAGTGTTATGCCAGCATATGAGCAGGCTTGTCTAACTCTGGGCTGCGGATTTAACAGGGCCGCGCCCTTGCTGTCACCCAAAATGCATTCGCCCAGGCGGCCTATCGACCACCCGGGCGAATACAAGTCTAGCGGAGTAACACCGACCAGCGGGGATCGAGCGCTTCATGTGTGGCTCAATCCTCACCGGCAGCCGAGGTGGGTGGCACGTCAATCACCCGCCTCACAGCGCTTCAGGCGTAGTAGTCGACCAGACCACGCCCCGAGCTCAGGTGCTCGCTGCGAACCTCCTGATGTACGCCTGGCAACGCCTCATCGGCAGCCAGGCGCCCGTCGGCAGAACCCGCACCACCACGGCCGCCCTCACCTTGTCCCTGTCCCTGCCAGCCACGATTGAGTGACTGATCGGAGACGTTGGCGTCAGCCAGGTTCATGCCCTGCTGGGCGAACAGCTCGCGCAGCCGATGCATCTGCCCTTCCAGTGCTTCACGTACACCGGCGTTGGGACTGGCAAAGGTCACCTGGGCCTGATCCTGGGACAGGTTCACCCGCACCTCGAGGCGCCCCAGCTCTGCCGGATCAAGCTGGATCTCGGCCGACTTGAGGTTCTGGCTGGACAACCACATAACGCGATCGACCACCGCCTCGCTCCAGCCCCCTTGATGCATGGGCACCGGCTGACCCGGCACCAACGGCAAGCGAGGCGCCGCCGTGGTCTGCTGGTTGAGCGCCTGGGTCAACGCGTTGAGCTTGCTGACGAATTGATCGGGACGGGTCGGTTGTACGCTGTCCTTGAGACTTTCCAGCGCGTCCTTGGCCAAGTCATCGAGTGGCAACTCCAGGCTCACCTCGTCGCTGGCCTTGGTCTTCTCCTCGCCCTTGCCCATGGCCGCCATTGCAGCAGCGAAGTCGGTGCTGTTCGCACGCGAATTCTTGCTCACGCTCTCCTGAGCCACTTGCGCCTTGCTGTCCTCTTCCGGCAGTTGCTTGAGCATGGCCATAGGATCGAGTGATTCGTCCTCCAGTACCGGCTCTGGCTCATCTGTCACGTTATTGGCAAGACCACTGATGATCAGCGCTGGCGCTTCCAGAGCATCCTCGGTAGGCGGCGCCTCCTCAGGCTGCGGCTGGATCCCGCCCAACGCCATGGCCAGCAGCGGATCGATGGCTTCAGGAGCCCGCTCATCGGTCGGCAAGGAATTGCCGGAGGCGGCAACATCCGCCTCCTCGGCGGCAGTACCGGGGGAGTCGGCCGCGGGCTTTGCCGGCTCCTGATTGTTTTGTGCAGAGCCATTGGCGCGCTCGCCAGGTTTGCTCTGACGCTCTTTGGCATACACCTCGGCAAAGCTCGAAGCCCCGTTCCTGCTGGGCTCCTGCGTTTTGGCGGGTGGCTGCGCTTTGCTCTTCACCTCAGGCGTGGCCTGTAGGCGTATGTCGGGCAACGCGGACATGGACGCTCTCCGTCTATTGGGTCGTGACGGTATCAGAGCAAAGGATGGGCCAAGTCGGGCAAAACGCGAGTGAAGGCTCAGACGCGGTAACGCTGGCGCTCGGATTTGAACAGGATGCGGACGATGGCGAACTCGCGCTCGATCTGCTCGATCAACGCGGGTGCCAGTTCCAGAGTCTCACGTCGGCCGGCATCTTCGAGCTGCTTGCACAGACCAGCGAGCATCACCGCCCCCATGTTGCTGCAGCTGCCCTTGAAGCTATGCGCAGCCAGGCGCAGTCCTTGCGCGTCACCTTCAGCTTCGGCCTGATGCAGAAGACGCAGGCGCTCTTCGGAATCTGCTACGAAGGTATCGAGCAGAATGGGGTATTCGTCTTCCATGACGTCCTGCAGGGCAGCCAGGACGGCATCGTCGAGATGGATATCGGACACCGAGAAACTCCCTGAACGACAACGATGCCTGCTCTGGCTTCAGCACGAGCAATGCGGCTGAGCCCGAGACAGAACCTGCACATTATGCCTCAGCGGCCCAACAAAACTCCACGCTGACGCCCTGCCCGTCAGGCCAGCCCTGGAATCCATCGCTGAGCTCACGCACCAGCGTCAGGCCACGCCCACACAGCGCTTCGTCCTGAGACGTGAGGAGGCTTGCCGGATCGAAGCCTGGGCCACTGTCCTCGACCCGTACGATCAGGCGACCACCACCCGCCTCCGGCAGCATCTGCAGATGAAAACGCACATAGCCATCGGTCAACGCCGCCAGGCGCAGGCGCCGCTCTCGATAGTACTCGGCAAACCCGCTGGCATCCTGTTTGAGTGACGAGTCCAGGCCCATCACGCCATGTTCCAGCGCATTGGAGTACAGCTCGGCCAGCACCGTGTAGAGCTCTCCGCCACGCGGCCTGAGCGCCTGCACATCCAGCAGTAACTGCAGCAGGAACGGCAAGGGATTGAAGTGACGCAGGCTCTGCGCACGGAATTCGAAACTCGCCGACCAGTCCAGCGGGCTGCTGTGGCCGCTATCGGCGAAGGCAAGCGGCCGAGGATGCTCGTCATCCTCGGCGAGGCCGACCTGAAGCATGCTGACGTCGTCCTGCTGCTCACCGCGAAACGCTACCAACGCCTGCTGGATTTCCTCGAACAGGGCCTGCGGTTGGCGATTGGCATCGAGCAAGGCCAGCAAGCGAGCTTCACCAAACAACTCACCCTGCTGATTGGTGGCCTCCAGCACGCCATCGCTGAGCAGGAAGATACGATCGCCAGTCGTCAGCGGATAAATCTCGCAGCGGTCGCTGAACGCTGCGGGCTCAAGAATGCCCAGCGGCAAGTGGCGCGACACCAGCGCCTGGCGAGGTCGCCCATCACCATGCAGCAGGTGCCCATCGGGCAGCCCGCCGTTCCATACCTCCAGCAGCCCGCGCTTGCTACTGATATTGAGCAAGGTGGCGCAGCAGAACACGCCGACCGGCAGGATGCGTTTGAGCTTGGCGTTGATCTCGCGAAGAATCTCGGCCAGGGCATGACCCTTGGCGGTCATGCCATAGAACACCTCGGCCAGCGGCATGGCGCCAATTGCCGCCGGCAGACCATGGCCGGTGAAGTCGCCGAGCATCACGTGCATGCCGCCCGAGGGCTTGTAGGCAGCCAGCAGCAAATCGCCGTTGAACAGCGCGTAGGGCGATTGCAGATAACGAATATTCGGGGCATTCAGACAACCGGAATGCGCCACCTTGTCGAATACCGCCTTGGCCACACGCTGCTCGCGCAGCAGGTGCTCGTTGTGCCGGGCGATCAGGTCACGCTGCTGCAGCACCGTGTCCTGCAAGCGACGCAGACGATCCATGGCGCCGATCTTGGCTTCGAGTATCACGCGGTTGTAGGGCTTGGCGAGAAAATCGTCACCACCGGCCTCCAGGCAGCGAACCAGCGCTTCACCTTCGGTCAACGAGGTAAGAAAGATGATCGGCACCAACGCCTCGCCGGCCTGTTGCTTGATCCTGCGCGCTGCCTCGAAGCCGTCCATTACCGGCATCAGAGCATCCATCAACACCAGTTGCGGACGCTCCTGCTCGAACAATGCAACGGCTTCCAGGCCGTTGCTGGCGGTGAGCACACGATGCCCCTGGCGGCTGACGATGGTGGACAGCAGCATGCGGTCGGCCGCGTTGTCCTCGGCGATCAGGATCGACAGGCGCTCAGGCATGCTCAACTGATCTGAAACAGTTGCTCGAAGTTGGAAATCGCCAGGATCTTGCGTACATCGCTGCTGCAATTGAGCAGGCGAATCTGTGCCGCATCACCACCGGCGTGATCACGCAGCAACAGGAGCATGCCTAATGCCGAGCTGTCCAAATAGCTGGTGTCCTGCAGGTCAACCTGATAACGCTTCGGTGTGATGTTGATGCGTTCGTAGGCGTCGCGAAACTCCTGGTGAGAGGCGAAATCGAATCGCCCTCGAATCACGATGGTCAGCTCTTGCCCGTCTGCGGACGGTTGCGAGGTGATGGCCATGTCTGCTCCTTAGTCGAGACCTTGCCGGATTAGTCGGCTTACGCTCAAGGTGTAGCATTTGGCAGAAAGCGAGACAACTGCTATCAGGGTTCGCCGCGGTCTGTCAGGCGTTGCGCCAGCTCATCGAGCAGCTTCTGCTCCCGTTTGTCCTCGGCCAGCCGCGCCTCGGTTATGTAGCGTTGCACCAACTTACGCAGCCCCTCCAGACGCGCATATCGTTGCTGCCAGATGGCGCGAACCTTCTCCAGGTTGGCACGATGCCATTCGATGCTCTGCTGCTGCTGGGCGACGGCCGTTTCCAGTTGTGAAAGGAAACGTTGGTAGTTCATCAGCCACTGCCCGGATACGCCCTTGCTGCCTTCGCTGATCCATTGCTGCTGGTAATCACCGCGAAAACGCTCCAGCTCGCCCAGCTTGGCCTCAGCCTGGCCAACCAGCCCCTGGCAGTGTCCCATCTGGCGCGCAGCCTCTCGCTCGGCCTTTTCCGCCATATCGACGACTGGTTGCAGACGCTTGGCGCGACTCAGGCTCATCCGCACCTCGATAGGCGGGGGCAGCCCGTCAGATCGCCCCAGCGGGTGTTATCCGCCCTACGGCCGCAGATCACTGCCCCAACACCCCGGCCAGTTGATCGCGACTTTGCGCCATCCCAACACTTTCACTGAGCCCCTGGCGCAGGTATTGCGCCATCACCGGCTGACGGGCAATGGCCAGATCGGTATCAGCATCGCCGCCAGGCACATAGGCACCGACGCTGATCAGGTCGCGACTTTGCTGATACCGTGCCCACAACTGCTTGAAGCGCTGCGCCTGTTTCAACTGCTCGGGCGGCACCACCTGCGGCATCACCCGACTGATGGAGGATTCGATGTCGATGGCCGGGTAATGCCCCTCTTCAGCTAGACGCCGCGACAATACGAAGTGCCCGTCGAGTACGCCGCGTGCGGCGTCGGCGATGGGATCCTGCTGGTCATCCCCCTCACTGAGCACGGTGTAGAACGCAGTGATCGACCCGCCGCCGGCCTCGGCGTTACCGGCACGTTCCACCAGCTTGGGCAGCTTGGCGAATACCGAAGGTGGATAGCCCTTGGTCGCGGGCGGCTCGCCGATGGCCAGGGCGATCTCCCGCTGAGCCTGGGCATAGCGGGTCAACGAATCCATCAGCAGCAGGACGTTCTTGCCCTTGTCGCGAAAGTATTCGGCGATGCGTGTGCAGTATTGCGCCGCGCGCAGGCGCATGAGCGGCGCATCGTCGGCAGGCGACGCCACGACCACGGAGCGCTTGAGGCCTTCCTCGCCGAGAATCTCGTCGATGAACTCCTTGACCTCACGGCCCCGCTCGCCGATCAGGCCGACCACGATGATCTCGGCCTCGGTAAAGCGAGTCATCATGCCCAGCAGCACCGACTTGCCCACGCCGGTACCGGCGAACAGGCCCAGGCGCTGGCCACGCCCCACGGTCAGCAGGCCGTTGATCGAGCGAATGCCAACATCCAGTGGCTGGCTGATGGGATCACGATTGAGCGGGTTGATAGCCGGCCCATCCATCGGCACCCAATCTTCGGCCTTCATGCCGCCCTTGCCATCCAGCGCGCGGCCGGCGCCGTCGAGCACCCGCCCCAACATGGTCATGCCCATGGGTAAACGCCCGGCGTCTGGCAATGGCACCACACGTGCACCCGGCGCAATACCGGCCAGGCTGCCGACCGGCATCAGGTAGATCTTGCCACCGGAAAAGCCCATGACTTCGGCTTCCACCTGCACCGGGTGATAGCTGTCGCTGTTGATCACCAGACAACGGCTGCCGATGGCAGCGCGCAGTCCTTCGGCCTCCAGGGTCAGACCGACCATGCGCAACAAGCGCCCTTCGAGTATCGGCTGACTGGGTAGGCTGATCGCGTCGCTGTAGCCCTCCAGGCGCCGGGCGAAACTCACGCGATCAATGCGCATCGGGGTTGTCCAGATCCAGGCTGATGTCCGCCTCCGGCGGCTCGGTGATCTGCGCCCGCTGCTGCTCGAACAACTGTTTGAGCGCTTGGGCCATGCGGGTTTCGACACTGGCATCGATCTGGCTGTGTTCTGCCTCGATGCGACAACCGCCCGGCAGCAGGCTCTCATCCTCGAGAATGCGCCAGTTCTCTTCATGGCGCTCGCGCAGTGCCTTGACGGTTTCGAAGTCTTGCGGATTGATCTGAATGCGCACGTTGCCCGCGCCCATCGGCAGCAGCTTGAGCGCCTCGCGCAATACCTGGCGGATCTGGCTGGAGTCGGTGCTCAGCTCGCGCTGAATGACCTCACGCGCCATGTGGCTGACCAGATTTACCAGAGCGACCTCCAGCTGCTGATCCTGGTCGGCGATGGGATCGAGCAACTGCGTCATGAGCTTTTCCAGGCCATTGACCTTGACCGCCAGGGCCGCGTCGGCCTCTTGCTTGGCCTTGATCTGGCCAGCGTGGAAGCCATCTTTCTCGCCGGTGGCAAAACCTTCGTTGTAGGCGTCCTGGCGAATGGCTTCGAGCTCATCGAGCGTCAGCGGCTTGACGTCCTCGAGCGCGACTTCCTCGATTTGCCCGGTTTGCTCAGGTTCGACGGGAGTGGCGGCCGGCTCGGCCGGCACCTCTTCGACCTCTACCGGCTCGGCACCTGGCTCGTCGAAGCTGGGCAGCGCCCAGCGGTCGAACATGCCGAGATCCTTGGCGCGAATCAGCTCGCTTTCCGGCTCCTTGGCAGCCATGGGTCAGCTCCTAGACCATCTCTTCGCCGCCCTTGCCGCCGAGCACGATCTCTCCGGCTTCGGCCATGCGGCGGGCGATGGTGAGGATTTCCTTCTGTGCAGTCTCGACGTCGCTGACACGTACCGGGCCCTTGGCCTCCAGATCGTCGCGCAACAGTTCGGCCGCGCGCTTGGACATGTTCTTGAATACCTTGTCCTTGATAGCTTCGTCGGCGCCCTTGAGCGCCAGCACCAGCACTTCGGAAGAGACCTCGCGCAGCAGCGCCTGGATGCCCCGGTCGTCGACGTCGGCCAGGTTGTCGAAGACGAACATCAGATCCTCGATCTGCGTCGACAGGTCTTCGTCCACTTCGCGGATCGAGTCCATCAACTGACCCTCAACCGAGCTGTCGAGGAAGTTCATGATGTCCGCCGCACGCTTCACACCGCCCATCGAGGCCCGCGTGGTGTTGGCACTGCCGGAGAACTGTTTCTCGAGGATCTGGTTCAATTCCTTGAGCGCGGATGGCTGCACGGTGTTGAGCGAAGACACGCGCAGGATGATGTCCAGGCGCACCTTGTGATCGAAATGGCTGAGCACTTCGCCGGCCTGATCCGGATCGAGGTAGGCGACGACGATGGCCTGGATCTGCGGGTGCTCGTAGCGAATCACGTCGGCAACGGCACGCGGCTCCATCCACTTGAGGCTGTCCAGGCCGCTGGTGCTGCCGCCAAGCAGAATACGGTCGATCAGGTTGCCGGCCTTGTCCTCGCCCAATGCCTGGGTGAGCATCTTGCGGATATAGCCATCGGCACCGACGCCCAGGCTGGTCTGGTCGCCGACGATATCGACGAATTCGGCCATCACCTGCTCCACCTGTTCGCGGTGGATGTTGCGCATGCCGGCCATGGCCACGCCGACTCGCTGCACTTCCTTCGGCCCGAGGTGACGCAACACCTGGGCGGCGTCGGTCTCACCGAGCGACAGCAAGAGAATGGCGGCCTTGTCGACCTTGTTCAGCTTGGTAGCGGTACGGTTGTCACTCATCGGCGTTGATCCACTCTTTCACGACCTGCGCGACGCGGCCAGGATCTTCCGCTACCAGACTCTTGATAGCGTTCAGTTGTGCATCATACCCCTCACTGGGGCTGGGCAACATGATGCTCTGCGGACCGCCGAGGCTGACCCGATCATCGGAGAGCTCGCCACCCAGACCACCCATCTCACCCAGCTCTACATCACCAGAACCTGCCAGATCCTTGCCGCGGCCACCACCGGTAATGTTGTTGAGCACCGGGCGCAGCACGCCGAATACCAGCACCAGGATGAACAGTACGCCGAGCACTTGCTTGACGATGTCCCAGAACCAGGGCTGGGTATAGAACGGAATGTCCGGAATTTCCTCGCCCAGCGAAGCGGTGAACGCGGTGTTGATCACGCTGACGCTGTCGCCACGGCTGGCATCGAAGCCCACCGAATCCTGCACCAAGCGGGTGAAGCGCGCCAGGTCATCGGCAGTCCATGGCACTCGGCTGGACTCGCCAGTGGCCGGATCGACACGCACCTGATCATCCACGACCACCGCAACCGACAGGCGACGCAAACGGCCCTGCTGCTGACGGGTGTAGCTGATGGAGCGATCCAGTTCGAAGTTGCGGGTGGATTGCTCACGCTTGTCCGCCGGATACGGTGCCAGCATCGGCTGACCAGTCGCCGGATCCATGATCTGCTGGCCATTGGCATCGACCAGCGGTTGGCCGGCGGCGATAGGCCCAGCAGGTGGTGCGGCGCCAGCAGCCTGCTGCGGAGCGGCAGCCGGGCCTGGCGGCTGGTTGGACAGCGCGCCGGGGACGCCTTGCGGCGGCAGGCTGCTCTGGCGCTGCTCGTTGACCTGTTGCTCGCTGCGCAGCGCTGGTTGATCCGGATTGAACATCTCGGAGGTGGACTCCACCGCGCTGAAATCGACGTCGGCGGAGACTTCTGCCTTGTAGCGGCCAGTACCCAGCACCGGCTGCAGAATGTTGTGCACGCGCTGTGTGAACAGGGTTTCCATGCGGCGGGTGTAGTCGAACTGCTTGCCGGCCATGGTCAGCTCGGACAGCTCCTGCTGATCGGACAGCAGATTGCCCTTCTGGTCGACGACGGTGACCTGGCCCTTGTCCAACTCCGGCACGCTGGTCGCCACCAGATTGACGATGGCCATCACCTGACTCGGTTCCAGGTTGCGGCCCGGGTAGAGCTCCACCAGTACCGAGGCGCTGGGCTTGCGCTCGTCACGCACGAAGACCGATGCCTTGGGCATGGCCAGGTGCACGCGCGCAGCCTTGACGTTGTTGAGGCTGGCCACCGTACGTGCAAGCTCGCCTTCGAGGCCGCGGCGATAACGGGTCGCCTCCATGAACTGGCTGGTACCCAGGCCCTGCTCACGGTCGAGAATCTCGAAGCCGACGCTGGTGTCGGTCGGCGCCACGCCGGCAGCAGCCAGACGCATACGCGCCCGAGCCAGGTCGTCGGCCTTGACCAGCAATGCGCCGGAGTTGGGTTCGATGGTGTAGTCGATGCCGGAGGTGGTCAGGGTGTCCACCACCTGAGTCGCATCCATGCCATTGAGGCTGCCATACAGCGGGCGGTAGTCCGGCTGCTGCGACCAGAGCACCACGGCAAAACCGATCGCCACGCTGGCCGCCAGGCCAACCAGCAGACCGAGCTGACGCAGCACCGACATCTCGGCGAGGTTCTCCAGAAAGCTCAACCCGAACAGCGGCCCCTTGGGCTCGCCAGAGGCGGCTTTAGCCGGTACGTTTGCTACTGCTGCTTCAGCCATGAATCAATCCTCAGACCGGCATCTGCATGATGTCTTGATACGCCTGAACCAGCTTGTTACGCACCTGGGTCATGGCCTGAAAGGATACGCTGGCTTTCTGCGAGGCGATCATCACGTCGGTCAGATCGACCCCGCTCTGCCCCATCTCGAAAGCGGTAGCCAGTTTATTGGAAGCCTGCTGGGTCTCATTGACGTTGTTCACCGCTTGGCCGAGCATTTCCGAGAAACTCGGCGCCCCTTGCACTGGCTCGCTCACAGCAGGTTTCTGACGCGCCATGGCCTCAGCCTGCATGGAACGCATTTCCAGCATCAAGCGATTGAATTCGACACCTTGGCTCATGACTTCCTCCACTGCCCGCTTTTTGACGCTAGCGGCGCTATGCAGGGGTATCTGCAACAAGGGTGCCAGAATATGAGAAAGAGCGCAGAACGCGCACGACCAGAGCTCTAGTCGTCATAGTCGGTGCGCACAGCGCCCCCTACGGATAGGGCATCCGCAGGGTGTGCCGTGTGCATCGTAAACAGGAATCGCCATGGAGCGCCGCCCCTGACAGGTCACGACGACGCCGTTGAAACGCTTCAACTGGCGTAGAGATAAGCCTCGACATCCATGCCGGCATCACGCATCTGCGCCAGCTTGTAACGCAGGGTGCGCGGACTGATGCCCAGACGCTCGGCGGCCTCCTTGCGACGCCCACGTTCGGCACGCAAGGTATCGATGATCACCTGGAATTCACGACGCCGAAGATCCTCGCCCAGCGCGCCGGAATCAACGGCATTCGGCGACTCGACAACCTGCGGCAGAGGCGGCGTGACACTAGACACCACGGCCAGACGCGGCGCCGCACTCTGCACCGTCTGACCGATGGGCGCATGCAGGCAGAGATCCTGTGCCTGAATCACCCCACCCTGCTGCAGGATCAATGCGCGCTGAATGGCGTTATCCAATTCACGCACGTTGCCCGGCCATTGATGTTGCACCAGGCTCTGCGCGGCGGACGCAGAAAGTCTTACTTGAGCCTGATTCATTTTTTTGACGTGCTTGGCCAGCAGTCGCTCGGCCAGCGGCAGAATGTCGGCAGGACGCTCACGCAACGGCCTCCAGGCCAACGGGAATACCGACAGGCGATAATACAGATCCTCGCGGAAACGCCCGGCCGCCACTTCACTGGCCAGATCACGGTTGCTGGTCGCCAGCACGCGAATGTCCAGATTGATCGGCTTGCGCGCACCCACCCGCTCCACTTCACGCTCTTGCAGCACACGCAGCAACTTGGCCTGCAGCCCCAGCGGCATTTCAGAAATCTCGTCGAGCAGAATGGTGCCGCCATCGGCCAGTTCGAACTTGCCCGGCTGAGCGGTGACGGCCCCGGTGAAGGCCCCTTTCTCATGACCGAACAGCGTGGCCTCAAGCATGTTGTCGGGAATCGCCGCGCAGTTGATGGCGATAAATGGGCCGGATGCCCGCGGCGACTGCTGATGGATATAGCGCGCCAGCACTTCCTTGCCGGTACCGGACTCACCGGTAATCATCACCGTCGAATCGCTCTGCGCCACACGGGCTGCCAATTCCAACAATTGCACGCTGGCCGGCTCAAGCGCCACCGGGCCGTCACGATCGCCTGCCGTCAACTTTCCAAGCGCATGCTTGGCCACCAGTTCGAGCAGCGTACGCGGCTCGAATGGCTTGACCAGGTAATCGGCAGCCCCCTGGCGAATGGCATCCACCGCACGCTCGACCGCGCCAAAAGCCGTCATCAACAACACCGGCAGTTGCGGGTAACGGCTGCGAATCTGCGCCAGCAACTGATGTCCGTCCATGCCTGGCATGTTGACGTCGCTGACCACCAACCCAAAAGGCTCCTCGGTCAGCGCGACCAGTGCCGCCTCGGCACAATCGACAGCCCGATAATCATGCCCTCCCAGGCACAGCGTATCGGCCAGGGCTTCGCGCAAGGCGCGATCGTCTTCAACCAGCAGGACTTTGGCAGCCATGGGTTACTCCTGATTCGAATGAGGCGCTGCATCGAGCAGCGGCAGAGAAACGATGGCGCAGGTTCCACGACCCGCGCGCGATTGCAGCAGCAGTTGGCCCTGATGAGCGCGCGCCACTGCCTTGACCACGGCTAGGCCGAGACCGGTTCCGGTGGTCTTGGTGGTAAAGAAGGGTTCGCCCAGACGTGCCAGGGTTTCCTTGTCCATCCCTGGCCCGTTGTCACTGACGCACAGGCGCAACTGGTTAGCGCGGCGATACAGATGGATCTTCAGGCGCGCATCGCGCCCAGAGGCCTGAATGGCGTTGTCGATCAGATTGAGCACCGTGCCGACCAAGGTGTCGCGGTTGCACAGCAGCTCGCCGTCACGCACATCGCACTGCCAGCGCACGGCCATATCGCCCACGTGAGCCTCGGCAGCAGCACGCAAGGCATCGAACAGCACCACCGGCGACAAACGATCCGGCAGCGGCAGTTCGCCCCGAGCAAAGATCAGCATGTCGCGCACCTGGTTTTCCAGCTCGTGCAGACGCTCCTTCAAACGGCCAGCAAAGCGCTGCTGCTGTTCGGCAGGCAGCACCTGCTCGTTCAGATGACTGGCATAGAGCAGCGCAGCAGAGAGAGGCGTACGAATCTGATGCGCAAGGGAGGCAACCATGCGCCCCAGGGCAGAGAGGCGTTCATGGCGAGACAGCTGATCCTGCAGGCGACGGGTTTCTGTCAGATCAGTCAAAAGCACGAGCTGCCCCGGCTCTCCATGCAGGGAACGGGTGGCAATGGATAAACGACGGCCGTCACGCATGGAGATTTCGTGACCATCGTCTTCACGCGGCGCGAAGTTGCGAGCAATCACCTGGCGCCAGAGCATGCCAACCAATGGCTGCCCGAGCAGCGCCCGGGCCACGGGGTTGGCCTCACGCACCACGCCCTGACCATCGATGACGATCACCCCACCGGGCAGCAGATCCAGCAAACTTTGCAGGCGGTGAGCCAGACGTTCCTTCTCCGCCAGCTCCTGCATACGCTGAGCACTGACCAGCGCCAATTGCCCCTTCAGCTCATTGACTCGCGCCTCGAGCAAACTGTAGGACTCGCTGAGCTGGCTGGACATCTGATTGAACAGGGCAAAAGCCTGCTCCAGCCCGGCACGACTGGCTTGTTCGAGGGGGGCCGAAACGCTTGGCTCGGCTGACTCGGAGGGACGAAGGTTGGCTGCCATCTGCTTCTCTCGCATGACGCACCGTCAGAAGACGGTCGGATACAAGAGCTTTAGCAATACCCGTGCCTACTTTTTTATGCTTATTTTTCAATAGCTTGAAAAAACAAAGCCGGAGCTTGCGTCAAAGCTCCGGCTTTTTGTTTGGCCATTCCCCCGTAGGATGCGCAGAGCGCACCAGATCTACGGGGGAATGGCTGCCCTACTGCGCGGCCGATACCTAGCCGAGTCAATCCTCGTCCTGGCCATCCTCTTCGCGGCGGCTCATGCCGTACTTGCGCATCTTCTCGACCAGCGTGGTACGGCGAATACGCAGGCGTTCGGCAGCACGCGCCACCACGCCCCCCGCATCATCCAGCGCCTGCTGGATAAGTCCTTGCTCCAGATTGCCGAGGTAGTCCTTCAGATCCAGACCTTCCGGCGGCAGCATGGCAGGCGTATCGAGACCCGGCAGGCCAGCCATGATCGCAGCACGCTCCTCCATCTCATCGCGCAGGCTGGCGGCGAGCTGTTCATCCTCGTCATCGACATGACGGAATTTCTTCGGCAGCTCGCCCACACCGATCACGCCATAGGGATGCATGATCGCCATGCGCTCCACCAGGTTGGCCAGCTCACGCACGTTGCCCGCCCAGTCATGCCGGCACAGCGACATGATCGCCGCCGAGTTGAAACGGATGGAACCGCGCTTTTCGTGCTCCATGCGCGAAATCAGCTCGTTCATCAGCAGCGGAATGTCTTCGATGCGCTCACGCAACGGCGCCATCTCGATCGGGAAGACGTTGAGGCGATAGTACAGATCCTCACGGAAGCTGCCGTCCTCGATCATCTTCTCCAGATTCTTGTGCGTGGCAGCGATGATGCGCACATCGGCCGTCTGCGTCTTGTTGCTGCCCACACGCTCGAAGGTGCGTTCCTGCAGCACACGCAGCAGCTTGACCTGCATAGGCAGAGGCATGTCGCCGATTTCATCGAGGAACAGTGTGCCGCCGTTGGCCAGTTCGAAACGCCCTGCCCGGCTGGTGATGGCACCGGTGAAAGCGCCCTTTTCATGCCCGAACAGCTCGCTTTCCAACAACTCGGCAGGAATCGCACCGCAGTTGACCGGCACGAACGGTGCTTCGCGACGCTTGGAGTGGTAGTGCAGGTTGCGCGCCACCACTTCCTTGCCGGTTCCGGACTCACCGAGAATCAGCACGCTGGCCTCGGTATCGGCAACCTGCTGCATCATCTGCCGCACCTGCTGGATGGCGCGACTAGTACCAACCAGGCTGCGGAACAGGTTGGGCTCGCGCTGCCGCCCACGATCTCGGGCCTGGTCGTACATCTCGCGATAGACCTGGGCACGGTGCAGGGAATCGAGCAGCTTGTTGTAGCTGAGCGGGGTTTCCAGACTGGCCAGCACACGCCTGCGCAGATCTTCCGGCCATTCACTGGCGGTGGACTCACCCACCGTCAGCAGCGGCAAAAACTCATCCCAGCCAGCAATATGCTTAGTCAGCTCGAGTGCACCGCCCTTGGACTCGACATCCCCCAGCAACACACTCAGCACTTCACGACTCGAACCCAACTCGGCAACCGCGTTGCGCCAGTCCTGACTCGTGCAGGCCAGATGCTCCTCGCCGAGAAAGCTCAGAATGATCGCCAACTCGTGGCGGCGCGCAGCATTGTCATCGATCAACAGGATTTTGGTTTCACGCCACATCTTGTGTTTGTCTGACCCGAGGAGTGAAAGAAATTGCGCGCCAGATCTTCGGCGCGCACCGGCAATTGGCCACTAGTAAAGTCAAAAAATTGGATCCAGTCAATTTTATGGCGTAATTTTTTTGCCCGTTAATGACATTAGCTAAGCAGCTGTTTGCATTATCGGGTAGCGAAAACCGATAAAAAGAGAAAGTTACTAGAAGCGGAAGAAGAGAGAAACCGAGCCGAACCTGTCGGCTAAGCTCGGAAACTGCGGTGAAGTCAGCCGAACAGCTGATAGACCTTAGCGCCCTGATGGGACTGATTGAGTTGAATCAGCTCACTGGCCAGACGCTGTTGCTCTGCCTGACAGACGGTCACCAGCTCACGGTAGAGCGCCAGCAGGTTTTCCATACTGCCGCGTAGCTCTTCTTCATCACGGCTGTCGACCATGGCCGCATCGACCGCGAGGCGGCACTGCAGATCAAGCTCGCCAATGGCTGCCCAGTCCTGCTTGGCCAAAGCGTCACGCATCGCTGAGCCGGTCGCTTGCAAATGCTGGACAGATGAACTCATTCGCTTCTCCTCCGATGCTCGCTCATTGCTGAGCGATGGCATCCCAACCCTGCTTGACGTTACGCAGCAAAACCGACACTTCTTCCAGAAGCTCCGGCTCGTTGCTGACGTTGGCTTCAGTCAAACGGGCGATCATGTATTCGTACAGGCTATCGAGGTTACCGGCCAGTTCGCCACCTTGCTGGTGATCGAGACTCTCGCGCAGTCCCGCGACGATGGCAATACTCTTGCCGATCAACTCGCCTTTCAGCGCAGTCTGTCCACGCTCCATGGCACCACGCGCCTGAGCGATTCGAGACAGCCCACCCTCCATCAACATCTGAATCAGACGATGAGGGCTGGCCTCTGCAGCCTGCGCTTGGTTGTTGACGGTCTGATACTGCTTGAGGGCCGCCATTGCGTTCATAGTCGCTCTCGCTCTACCGGTGGGCTGATACTCTGAGTATCGGCGTTGTCGAGCAAAGCTTTAGCGCTTTATGTTGCGAAAACTGCCGACTCGATCAGCCTGCGGGAGCGGGCTCGACTTCAGGGCCAATGGCATCCCAGGCGCTCTTGATATCGCCCAGCAGCGCCTGAACCTCTTCCAGATTACGCGGCGTATCGTCCAAGGCCACGCCCGCCAGACGACGGGTCATATAGTCGTACAGCGCATCGAGGTTCTCGGCGATTTCACCACCCAGTTCCTTGTCCAGAGCGGCCTGCAATACGCCCAGGATGGTGATCGTACTGCCCACTGCCATACCACGAATCTCGGTGTCGCCCTCGGCCTGTGCGTGCTTGGCAAGCATTACACGCTGAAGTGCCCCTTCAAGCAGCAACTGCACGGTGCGATAGGGAGAAACCTCTTGGCTGGTCTTGACCTGCTTGTAGGCATCGATAGGGTTCTTGCCCATTGCTTAATCCTTTTTCACGAAACCGGGGAGGTTGGCCAGCATACCGCTCAAGCTATCGCTGGTACGGGAGAGCTGTGCCACCAGGGAGTCCATTGCGTTGTACTGGGCATAGAGACGTGTTTGCAGGCTTTCGACGCGCTTGTCCAAGCTCTCCCGTTGTTTGTCAATGTTCTTCAGTGTGCCTCGCAAGGCACTGTCGCGCTGTTTCAGCACACCGTCGGTAGCCACATAATCGGAAACGAAACCAGAAAGACGCCCCATCAAGCCATCACTGCCGGTGAGGTAGGCACCGACCTGCTCAAAATTGCTATCCAGCGCCTTGGTCAGCGTGGCGTCATCGAGAGCCAGCTTGCCATCTTTACCAGTAGTGATACCCAGATCAGCCAATGCACGTACGCCAGTCTCACCGCCTCCGGTCATCTTAACGATTTCATTGCGCAGCCCCGCCAGTACGCTGCGCACCGTAGAGTCGCCGACCAGCGGGCCAGCCACGGGCTTGGAGCCTTCCACTTCCACGACGGCCGTCAGTTGAGCCGAGGACGTGATCAGGGCGTTATAGGCATCGACGAACTTCTGCAGGTTGCTCTTGACGCCCGACTTGTCGACGCCAACAGTAAGATTGATGGTCTTGCCATCCGTCAGATCAGCGGCGCTCTGTACGGCGACCAAGTCGAGCGTAACGCCCTCGAGCGCATCTTCGATCTTGTTACTACTACGCACCAGCTGCAAACCATCGATGGTCAGTTTCGCAGACTTGGCTTGGCTGATTACCCCACCCGCGCCACTGTCCGAGCTTGGCTTGAGGAAAGCGCCAGCATTGTCAGGATCAGCTTCTGGCGTGAACGCTTGAGTCGTCAGGGCGTTGCTGCCGGTCGTTTCACCATCTTCGGTAACCGCTACCTTGATGTCATTGCCTTCGCCAGTCTTGGTCGAACTCAATACTAGGCGGGAACCAGAATCATCGGTAATGATGGTTGCGCTTATACCGCTGCTTTTCCCGGCTTCGTTTATCGCGTCACGCATACCGGCAAGCGTGTTGTTGGCCGCCGTGACATCGACACTGATGCTGGTGTTGCCGGCGGAAATTTCCAGCGTACCGCTGTTGAAAGTAGCCGGGGCATCACCTACACGCGAAACGGACTGCAGGGCTACCTTGCTGCTGGCTGCCAGTTGCTGGACCTGAATGCTGTAGGTGCCGGCAGGGGCTGTGGTGGCCGCGGTAGCCTTGAGCACGCTGCTGTTGGAAGTACTTGCAGTGCGAGACTCGAAAAGCGCAGGCTTGTTGAGCGCATCGAGAGCGGTCTTGAACGAGTTCATCGCCCCGGTGAGCGTACCGATCGCCGAAATACGGGTGGTAGTCTGCTTTTCCAGGCGATCGAGCTGATTGGTCTTGGGCGCTCGCTCAGCATTGACCAACGCTGTAACGATATCGTCGATCTTGATGCCCGAACCGATTCCCGTGATACCCGCCATGATCTCGTACCTCGTCAAAAATTCGACTGCGCCCTGTAGATAGTGGGTTTACAGTCAAAACTCGTGCCAAGACAGTAGAACTATGCCTCGGCCTTGAACAGCAGGCTGCGCACCTCCGACAGATTCTCTGCCAGCTTGAGCGCCTCCTCCGATGGAATCTGTCGGATCACGTCGCCCGACCCGGCATCCGTCACCTTGACCACAACGCGCCCAGAGCCGTCATCCACCGCAAAGTTGATACTGCGACGCACAGACTGGACGAATTCCTGGATGGTGGCTACTGCATCCTCGACCTGTTCCCGACTCACATCCTGAGTCGGAGCAACTGGGCGAGCAGTGGATTGCTCATCGGCCGACTGGGCCGAGGCGATCTCCGCCAGGCTCTGCTTCTGCCGCGAATCCACAGCTGTGGAGACACCGCCATCACGAACCAGTGGGGGGTTAACTGGGGACTTTATCGAACCGACGTCCATAAATTACTCCTCAGAATGAGGTAACGGGGAGAAGAGCCAGGCCCTTCCCCCCGTAGTCTAGCGCCTTCGAGCTTAGCCCAGCAGACTGAGAACAGCCTGCGGCAGCTGGTTGGCCTGGGCCAGGATCGCGGTACCGGCCTGCTGCAGGATCTGATTCTTGGTCAGTTCCGAAGTTTCGGCAGCGAAGTCAGTGTCACGGATCCGGCTACGAGCAGCAGAGGAGTTCTCAGCGATGTTCTGCAGGTTCGAGATGGTGTTCTCGAAGCGGTTCTGCACGGCACCGAGCTGAGCACGCTGGCTGTCGATGTTGGAGATCGCACCGTTGATGATACCCAGGGCACTCTGCGCCCCAGTCGCCGTACTGATGTCGATGGTATTCACCGCATCCAGCTCACTGAAGCCATCGGCACCCAGACCGCCAGTCATGCCAGTAACCTGGAAGGCATCGGCTGCTTCGAGTTGCACCTGACCGTCGGCGCGAGCACCGCCACCGGCAACGATGGTAGCCACAGCACCGACATCGTCTGCGCCATCGAAGCTCTTGGTCTGCAGAGTCGCACCACCCGAACCAGCGTAGTTGGTGATCTGGATCGCATCACCGCGCGAGCTGACCAGCTCGATGGTGTCGCCTTTGGAAACAGCCGAGATGCCGGTTTTGCCAGTTTCACGGTTGATGGCGTCAGCCAGCGAGGACAGGTTGGAGAGATCGGTCACTACAGCGGACACGGTGGCAGCGTCGGCCTCCAGAGACTTGCTGGTCAGACCAGACAGGTTGAAGGAGACGGTACCCGAAGCAGTGATGCCGCCGAGCGTTGCCACGGTACGGGCGTTGGCGGTCACGCCAGTTTCATCACTCTTGGCGTTGATGGCACGAGCCACATCGCTGGCAGAACCGCTAGCTGCACCGGAGATGGCGACATCACCGTCGGACAGTTTGGAGTTGATGTTGAACGAAGCACTGCTGTAAGCGCTGCCCGAGGTGGCACTGAAAGCGGCACCGGAAGCGATGGCCTGAGCGCCCCCACCGGAGGTGGTCACACGGTTGATACCGATACGATCAGTGGCAGCGGAGCCAATGGAAACGCTGATGGTTTCGTAGGCGTTGGCACCCACCTGGAAGCTTTGCGAACCAAAGCTGCCGTCGAGGATCTTGCGACCGCCGAAGCTGGTGGTATCGGCAATACGATTCAGCTCTTGTTGCAACTGAGCGACTTCACCCTGAAGGGCGGAACGCTCGACGGCGCCGTTGGAACCGTTGGCCGACTGCAGGGCCAGGTCACGCATACGCTGCAGAATGCCGGTGGACTGCTGCAGGGCACCTTCAGCGGTTTGCGCCAGGGAGATACCGTCGTTGGCGTTACGGGTCGCTACGCCCAGGCCAGTGATCTGGCTGGTCAGGCGGTTGGCGATCTGCAGGCCGGCAGCGTCGTCTTTGGCGCTGTTGATACGGTAGCCAGTGGACAGGCGCTGGAGGGAAGTATCCAGGCCTTTGGACGAGGTGTTCAGGTTACGCTGAGTGTTGAGGGACGCAACGTTAGTGTTGACTGTAAGGGCCATGGTATTGCCTCCAGATGACCTTAGAACCGTTTGTCTGAGCTTGCGAGCTCGGGCCTGCATGCTCAGACGCCCAGAGAGTTCGCATTCGATCTCTTTATCGGCGCTTGCCTAAGGAGCTTTAGAGACAATTTTCAGCTTTTTTTTATTCTTTACAGTCAACCACTTAACCAGTCACTCACGCTTTATGGACGCCTTTGACTGAAATCCGTCGAGCGCTATTACAGCACTCGACGGTTTTTGCGGCACATTCAGTCAGGCATCCAGGCCTTGCGCCAGCGTTCCAGGTTCTCACCGTCCAGCATCCAGTCGCGATAAACCGCTTCGCGCAGGCGATCACCCGCCTGAGCAGTGGCATCCAGATCGCTGATATGCATGCGGATGGCGTCGACCCAATCGCGGAAGCGATTTTTCACCCGCGTCACAGGAAGATCTCCGCGATAGCACACCAGATCACTGCAGATCACCGGAAAGCCGCAGGCGCCATACTCCAGCAGGCGCAAGTTGCTCTTGCACTCGTTGAACAGATTGGCCTCCACCGGCGCCAGCGCCAGATCAAGATCCAGATTCGCGAGCGCAACCGGGTAAGACTCGATATCGACACCTGGGTGAAATTCATTAATGAAGGGCCGGATAGCATCCGGGCACATGCCCATGAATACCCACTCGACCTCTCCCGTCAACTCGCGGACGACATCGACGATCAGATCCAGGTCGCCGGTATGGCTGACCCCACCGGCCCAGCCGACCCGAGGCTTACGCCCTCGCCGGCGCTGACTTTGCAGCCCCTTCCACCATTTCAGAGGCAGGCGGTTCTCGATTACCCGGATATCACCATGCAAACCGGCGAACGCCTCTGCCAATGGCTGAGTGGAGACTACAAAGCGGTCGACGAACTCCAGACCGCGACGCAGAGACTTGAGGATATCGCGGGGCATCTGATCCCGATGCACGCTTTTCAGCGGCAGATTGGGTAGATAGTCGTCCAGCTCGTAGACCTTGAACGCGCGCGAGAAACGCTTGAGACGGCGCATGGCCTCCAGGCGATCATCGCCAATCTGGCGCTGCAACACGACCACGTCTGGGTCGTAGCGCTCCAGGTCGGTTACCTGCAACAACCCCATGGACAGGGTGCCGTCGGCCAGCCCCTGAGACTTAAGCGCAGAGAGCGGTTGGATGACGCGGTAATGACCACAGCCCCAGGGATCGGCCGGATGGGCCAATACCACCGGTAAAGGGCGCCAACTCAAGGGACGCCAGGTCAGGGACGCATCGCTTTCCAGATCGAAGCCCCGCCCGCTCAATGCCAGATTACGGTTGTAAGCACGGTCATTTGCAAGCTGCGGCAGGTAGCGCTCGTAGAGCTGGTCTTCTGCTGCAGTGCTGGCCCGTACCCGCTCCGCCTCATGCAGGATGATCGCGTTTGCCGCCCAGACTGTCAGATACCCGGCATCGCGCACGCGCAAGCAGAGATCCACATCGCGGAAGGCATTCAGCCCGGCATCCATCCCACCAATCTGACGGAACACTTCGGCACGCACCATCAGGCATTGCTCACCGACGGCGCTGTAGTTCTGATCCACCTGCAGACGTTGCATATAGCCCGCCGCATCCATCGCCTCACCGGCGAAGGCGGCAGTCGCCGGACCATTGACACCCAACAGCAGCCCAGCCTGGGCGATACGTCCGTTCGGCGTCAGCAGCTTGCCGCCGACCACACCGACCTCCGGCCTCTGAGCGTGGTTGAGCAACTCATCCAGCCAGTCAGCATTGACGATGGCCGCTTCGCCAGAAAGCAGCAGCAAGTATTCGCCACGTGCCTGCTCGGCAGCGCGGTTCTGCGCCAGCCCAGTTTCTGCGGGAAACACGCGAACCTTGTCGTCACCGAGTAACGCCACCTCGCGCAACCAAGCGCTGACGTCAGCCCGCGTGCCGCTATCGGCCAGCAACAGCTCGTAATGACCGTAGGCCGTCTTTTCCAGCAGGCTGTCAGTACAGCGCTGCAAAGCGGCCAACGGCACATCCGTGGCGAGAATGATCGACACCAGGGGAACAGCGCCATGGCCGTAGTGCACCCGATAACGCCCCGGCAAGCCGGGCAGCACCTGAGCCTGATAGCCTCGATTACCCAGGTGACGCTCGATTACCCGGCGCTCGTCAGGATTATCACGCAGTGCAGGCGCTTCGGTGATCAACAGCGGTTCATCGATATGCCCCAGGCCAGCCAGGCCTTCCTGTTCGATGAAGCGGGTCAGCAGTTCGAACTCAAAAGCATCGGGGAACGCCGAGTCGAAGCCACCGACAGCGAGGAACAGATCGCGGCGATACAACCAATGACGCGCCATCACCATCGGGAAGCTGAGCAGCAGATCCAGGTTGAAGCCCGGCAGGAAGGCCCCGCCCAAGCTGCCGTCCGGCAGGCGTTGCAGTTGATCGCCATACACCGCGCGGCATTCGGGGTTACCAGCCAGTTCGAGCCCGGCGACCATCAGACCGCTCTGGGTAAACTCATCGCCGGCACGCGCCAACATGAACCACTGGCAATCGCTCGCCTCGACCGCGCGGTTGATCTGCGCAACCATGGGCTCATCAGTCATTTGCAGGAAATGCAGCTTGTCCGCCGCCGAGGTGGCGGGCACGTCGGCCGGGGTGATCACCAGGATACGCAGCGTCGCATAGAGGCAGCGCTCGCCGAGCAGGCTCTTGAGCGTGACCATCAGCGCCTCGGACTGCCCCTCGGTATCGACTACCACCACGCCAATCAGCGGCCCGCCCTGGCGCCCCTGCAGATAGTCGGAGATCAGGCGGTTTTCAGCTGCGGTCGGCAAGCGTTTGGCCAGCCACTGCGCAAGCCCATCCCTGGGTCGTTCCCCCAGGCTTTCGAGCATCTGCTGACGACCACGCTGCTGCCCCTCGCTGGCGGAACCGCCGTAGCGCTCGTAGAGCTCGCGATACAGCGCCGGGAAGTTCTTGCGCTCACGACCGAGCATGTGGTCGCCGCCGGCGCCCGGGGCACGGGTGTGGACTTCGCTGGTCACCGTCGGTACGTGCACGAACGGGTAGCGCGTGGCCATACGCAGGAGCATGTCCCAGTCTTCGAACGCCGCCAGCCCGGTGTCGAACTCACCGACAGTGGCCAGCATCTGGCGCGGATGTGCCCAGGTGTTGACCGGGATGTAATTCTGCACGAACAGGCGATCGCGGTCGAACACCTCGTGCCTGAACGGCTGGTCACGACCAAGCTCGATACGCTGGCCATCCTCCAGCTTTTCATTGACGTACTCGACGCCGGTATAAATGACGCTATCTGGATGCTGCTCGAAGGCCTCGGCCAACACAGCCAGGTGGTTGGGCAGGTAGATGTCGTCATCGTCGAGGTAGACGATGTAGCGCCCACGCGCCAGCTTGAGACCGGCGTTACGCGCGGCTGACAAGCCCTGGTTGCGGCCCTGGCGGATATAGGTGATGGGGAACGCGTAATCGGCCAGCAGATGTTCAACCGGCTCGCCGTTATCGTTGATCAGAATGACTTCGAAATCGCGCAAGATCTGGTTGCCGACGCTGGCCAGAGCATCCTTCAACAGATCGGCACGGTTGTAGGTGGTGAGGATGATGGAGAACAGGCACGTCGCAACCTCATCATGGCTGTTCTGCTCCAGCAGCGCACGGCGGACGGCATCGATGCGCACCTGCAGCGGCGCCCGAACCTCGGCCGGGTAGGCCTCGAAACGCTGGCGGTAGAGCTGCCAGATCGGTTGCGCAGCGCCTCGCATGCGCACACGGGTCAGCGCGTCATCCAGACACATCTCGAGAATCTCGGTGTGCTCGCGCAGCGGACGGTCACTGCCATAGAAACTCTTGGAGATCTGTCCGCCGTGCACCCGATAGCCGACGCTGGGTTGGCGCAGGAATACGAAATCGGGCGCCACACGGGCCAGGCGAATCCACAGTTCCCAATCGCCAGCGAGCATGTCGTGGCGGTGGATGCCGCCTTCCGGCAGTGCGACGAGATGCAGTGCACTACGGCGCAACATGGCGGCGGAAGGCGTGATGTAGTTGTCGAAACACAGCAGGTCGATTACTTCGTCGCGCCCACCGCAATACGATGCACGCCGGTGCCCTGGGTGATCCGCGTACTGCTGGCGTACCCCCTGCTCGTCGATCCAGTAGCACTGGGTATAGCCCAGCGCAGCCTGCGGACTGGCATCCATGGCCTCGACCAACGAGGCCAGGTGGCCCGGGTAGAGCACGTCATCGGAACCCAGTACCACCACGTAACGACCGCGCCCGGCCGCCACGCACTTGTTGTAGTTGCCGGTCATGCCCAGGTTCTGGGGGTTGACCTCGAAATGCAGGCGCGGCTCGCCGGCATAGCGTTTCAGAACCTCCAGGCTGTCGTCTTTCGAGCAGTCGTCGTAGACCACCACCTCGAGCCGTACACCCTCCTGAGCCAGGATCGAATCGAGGGTCTGAGCCAGGAATGCGGCATTGTTGTAGGACATCACCGCAACGGTGACATCTACGCCCTCCTCCTGTGGCTCGACAGAAAGCGGCTCGGGCAGCGTTCTGCGGCGCCGCCCGGCGAGCTCGCTCTGCAAAGTCGCGACGCCCAGCGGCTGCTCAGGCAGCGCCTGGCTGGCGCGCTGTGCATCCTGGGCCAGCCATTGGCGCAGGGCCTCGATGGGAATTTCCACGTTCCAGTGGTAGACAACGCTGTGGGTGCCCGGCAAGCCCTTGACCGGGTGATAGACCAAACGCACGCCCACCGCAGCAGCCAGGGCATGGAAGAACCAGTACCACATCTGCGGATTATCCTGGATCAGCATCACCAGGGTGCCGCCACGGGGCATCCACAGAAGATTGGCGGCAGCCGCGCCAGAACCGAGGATCGCCAGTTCGCAACCGGCGAGCGCACGCACCTGCGAGGCAAAGTCGCGCACCTCCGGCTGAAAAGCCTGAAAGCCATCGCGACTGAGCTCGCGGATCAGCTCCTGCTGGTTGACGATGGTACGGCCATTGCCGCCCGGCGGCCGAATCAGATAGGCCTTGTCCTGGCCCTCGACCGCAGCGCAGCGGGCCTTGACCTGGCTCGCCATCCAGGCAATGGCCGGCGGATAGAGATGGTATTCGTCACCGCGATAGACGTAGCCGGCACGCGGCTCCCAGATATCGGCGGTGTCGGAGAAATGGTGCAGCACAGCCACCTGGCAAGCACTTCCCGGCGGCACGCAAAGCGTACGCTCACGCGGCCAGAACAAGGCCAGGGCATCCATGATAGAAGCCGGCAAGCCAGCCTCGACCAGCACCACGGTATCGTGTGGCAGGTCGGCCTGCTCGATCCAGTAGAAGCGCCCGAGCTTCTCGCTCAACCAGTGCGCATAGTTGCCGTTTTCCCAGCCGAAGAAGCTGATGGCATTGGCCACCTGCAACGACTCGCCCTTGCCGGCGAAAAACGCGCACGCGCCGCTGTCATCGACACGCAACCCATGCTTTTCATACCAGGCGTTATTCACTCGCCCAAGGTTGTCGTACACACCGTCGCAGACATACTCACCATTGGCGATATCGCCAATGCCGGCCATACCGGCGACCAGGCGCACATCGTGAAAGCGTCCGCGGTACTGAGCCAGCATGCGCTGCCGGGCCTGCCGTAGGCTTTCCGGCAGAGAGAACCCCACCATCTCCAGCGGTGCCGGCGACCAGCTCTCGGCGGCGGCCAGCTCGGTCAGATCGACACAGCCCTTGGCGCTTCGGGCGGAAACGACCCTGGCGCTGACCACTGCGTCTGGCAGATGACTTCCCTGGGACATGCAGAAAACTCCGATTGAAAAAAGTGAAAACAGCCAGCCGGGTTATGGCGGCCACGGGCCATGGCAGCAGCTTACTTGCCGCTGGCAGCCAGGGAGAACTGGTCGTAGTCGCGGTAGTAATCGTCTTCGCTGTAGTGCTCGGACGCCAGCACCATGCACACCGAGCCGCTGGAGAAGTTGTCGATCTCGCGCCAGATCATCGGCGGAATATAAAGACCGTAATAGGAACGGTTGAGGTGGTACTTGAACTTGGTTCGCCCATCATCCAGCAGGATGTCGAAACTGCCCGACATGGCGATCAACAGCTGGTGCAGCCCCTTGTGAGCATGGCCGCCGCGGTGAGAGCCGCCGGGAACGTCATAGAGGTAGTAGACACGCTGGATATCGAAGGGAATGTGTCGCCCTCCCTCGATGAAAGTGAGGTTGCCACGCCGATCCTCGACGATTGGCAGATCGATGATCTTGCAGTGCTGAAGAGACATAGAACGCTCCAAATACGCTGGTGTAACCCATTCGCGCCTGCCTCTCGATCACCTTCCAGGTGACCGAGCCCCGTGCAGTCGCTGCGTCAAGAAAACATGATCGACAGGGTCGTTGTGGCTCCGAAGCAAAACTCGAACCACCTTCCCATCAGACGCGGAAAGCGTTGCACGCTTCAATGGTCTGCTCGACCCATTCATTTGCCATTCCCGGGTATAGCGGCAAGCTGAGCACCTCGCCAGCCAGGCGTTGCGAGAGCGGCAGGTGCCGATCGGCAAACTCGGCGTAAGCGGCCTGGCGGTGGATGGGAATCGGGTAGTGGATCAGGCTCGGTACGCCATGACGCTCGAGATGCGTCTGCAAGGCCTCTCGTGCTTCGCAGCGCATGACGAACTGGTGCCAGACATGACTCTCGGACACGTGCGGAACTTGGGGCAGTTGCAGATGCTGGTTGTCGATGCCGGCCAGATACCGCGCCGCCAGGTCGCGTCGGGCCTGGGCATCATCGGCCAGGCGCGCCAGCTTCACCCGCAAAAGCGCAGCCTGTAACTCGTCCAGGCGCGAATTGATACCCTGCAACTCGTGCACATACTTGCGGCTGGAGCCGTAGTTACGCAGCTTGCGCACCTGCTCGGCCAGGGCATCGTCGTTGGTGGTCAGAGCACCGGCATCGCCAAGTGCGCCAAGGTTCTTCACCGGGAAAAAACTGAAGCCTGCCGCATCGCCGAGGGCACCCGCAGCGTGCCCGCGGGCGTCCACTGCGCCATGCGCCTGAGCCGCATCCTCGATCAGCAACAGCCCGTGCTGATCGGCGAGTGCGCGCAGACGCTGCATGTCAGCCAGACGCCCGTACAGGTGCACGGCGATGATTGCCCGTGTGCGCGGGCTGATAGCGGCCTCGACGGCGGCCGGATCGATGTTGAACGTGTCCAGCGCTGGCTCGACCAAGACCGGCGTCAGCCCGGCCTCACTGACGGCCAGCGCGGTGGCGACAAAGCTGTTGTCGGGCAGGATCACCTCGTCACCCTCGGCCAGGCGCCCCAACTGCCGATAACCACGCAAAATCAGGGTCAGTGCATCGAGGCCGTTGCCCACACCGATGGCATGCGCTACTCCACAGGCAGCCGCGTACTCCGCCTCGAACGCGGCGACTTCGGTACCCAGCACATACCAGCCAGAACGCAGCACCCGCTGAAACGCCTCGGTCAGTGCCGCTTCATCGCGCCGGTTGATCCCGGCCAGATCGAGAAAAGGAAACATGTCACTCATCCAGGTAACGCACGATACGTGCAGGGTTGCCAACGACCAGCGCGCGGGCAGGAACGTCGCGGGTCACCACCGCGCCAGCGCCGACCATGGCACCGGCGCCGATGGTCAGGCCTGGCAGGATGACCGCCCCGGCACCAATGGAGGCGCCGCGTTCGATCACGGTCTGCGGGAAGCTGTCGGGATATTGCTTGGAACGCGGCAATCGGTCATTGGTGAAGGTGGCGTTGGGACCGATGAAAACATCGTCGGCGACACGCAGGCCGTCCCACAGGTACACGCCGCATTTCACCGTAACCCGATCACCGAGCACCACGTCGTTCTCGATGAAGCAGTGGGCGTTGATATTGCAGTCGCGGCCGATGCGCGCCTGCGCGAGGATCACCACGAACTGCCAGACCGTGGTGCCCTCACCAATCAACTGGCTTTTGACGTCCGCGGACGGATGGATCGATGCCATGTATGGACTGCCTTTGAGAGAAGTTTCGAGCGTAGCAAGCCTAGCCTGAAGCGTCACGGAAGAAGCGCCTCAACCGCCGGTTAATTTCCAGTAACATGGCGCATCGGTAATCGCCAGGACGGGACGGCATGGCTAGCGAACTCGAACGCTTCGGTTTTCTGATTCACAACCCTGAGATGTTCAATCACTACCATGCGGTCTGGCAGCATCTGCCGGCAGGCAGTGTGGAGATCGCCGTTACCGGCAAGACGCAGCAGGACATCGACGCCGTGGTCGCCGGCTGCCAGCGGTATCAGTTGCCGTGGCGCGACGCACGGGAAATGCTCGCGCGCAAAGAGCGCTACACCACCCTGGTGTCGAACTTCCCCCAGCATTACCTGCGTGGCCCCGACTCACCCTACCTGCCCAAGTCCATCGGCCGCTACAACCTGCGGTTCATGTATGCCAACGGTAAGGCTGGCTGGAACTTCCAGTCCTGGAACCAGGTGTACGACAGCATCCTCTGCTTCGGTCCTTATCAGGCTGAGCATCTGGAATTCTGCCAAGACACGCTGAAGATCCAGATGGGCTACCCTCGCTTCGATCGTTTCTTCAATCAGCCTGTGGATCGCACGGTGCGCCTGACCGAGCTGAAGCTCGACCCCAGCCGGCAGACCGTGGTGTGGCTGCCGACCTGGAGCACGCTCAGCTCGATCGACCTGTTCGCTGCCGCAGTCGCACGTTTGCAGGCGCGCTACAACGTCATCGTCAAACCCCACCCGATCACCATCACCGACGAGCCGGCGCGCATGCGCGAGCTGGAGCGCTTCACCTGCGTGATCCGCGAACATATCGACAACGTCGAGCTGTTCCAGCTCGCCGACTTCCTGCTGTGCGACTACGGTGGCTCCGCCTTCGGCGGCATCTACACCGATCGCAACGTGCTGCTCCTCGACCTGCCCAACGCCGAAGCCGACCCGCTGATGGGCGAGGACTCCTCGGACATCTGGCTGCGCAAATACCTGCCTCATCTTGGCAACCAGCACAGCGGTCGCCTCGAAGAGTTGCTGGAGGATGCCGGTCTGTGGGAGGCCCAGCGACCGATCCGCAAGACCCTCAGCCAGTACTACTTCGCACCGTTCTATGGTTATGCCGGTCAGGTAGCCGCTGTGGCGATCGCCAACAGTGCCCGCTCCCTGGCAGGGAGAGGCTGATGGTCATCTGGTTGATCGGCCTGTCCGGCTCGGGCAAGACCACGCTCGGTCGCGAAATCACCCGCCAATGGAAGCAGCAGGCAGCCAATACTCTGCTGGTGGACGGCGACGAGGTTCGGCGCATCTTCCGCCAGGACACCCAGGCCGCGGACTACAGCCTGGCAGGGCGGCGTCTCAACGCCGAGCGCATCTTCGAGCTGTGCGCCTGGCTCGATGCGCAGGAGATCAACGTGGTGTGCAGCATCCTGTCGATCTTCCCCGATCTGCGTGCGCTCAACCGCACACGCTTTCGCCACTACTACGAGGTCTACCTCAACCCGCCGATGCAGACGCTGGTCGAACGAGACACCAAGGGGCTCTACCGCCAGGCGCTGGCCGGCGAGATGAGCGACATGGTGGGCGTGGATATTCCCTTCCCGCCCCCCAGCGCAGCGGATCTGGAAATCGACACCAGCCAACCAGCCGACATCGCCGAACTGGCCCGTGACATCCTGCAACGAGCACAGGGATCGATGGCATGAGCGACATCGACTACCCCTACAGCCAGGGTGATCGGCTCGAGGAACGCAACACCTACTTCTACAGCCAGTACCACGGCGCAGCCTTTTTCCCGGCCTGGCGTGCGAGCCGTCAGGCGGCGCTGATGCAACTGCCACCAGCGCAGGCCGTGCCGTTACCAGTGGCCGCCGAACGAAACGCACACCATGTGGATACGGCTGCGCTGCTGGCCGACCTGCTGCACGCGGCCGCGGATGCACCGAGCAAGCGGCGCCTGGCCGAACGTCTGCTGCAACGCTTCGAGGTCAGCAAGCGCCTGCACCGCCGCTATGACGCGAATTACAAAGCGGTCGCCGACAGCGGCTACGATGACCTGGAACTCTACCTGCAATTCGCCGCGCTGTGCCTGCACCTGTCCGAGCAGCCTGGCGCCCTGCCCTTTCTCAATGGTTTGCTCAAGGTCATCGACAGCCTGATCTCGATTCTCCCGCGCCTGAGCCCGGCCCAGGGCGCTCAGCTCGCCTGGCTGATCGCGGCCGAACAGGACTGGGTCGCTCGCATTGCATCGCAGGCCAACGTGGAGCTCGCCCCATGACCCACCTCGACGACGTTCTGCTGATCGCTGCGCACAGTGCGCGCAGCCAGGCTTACGTGCAGACCCTGGCTGCCCATGGCCTGATGCCCTCCCACGCCTTGCTGCTCGGCGAGGCGCCGCAATCCCCCACGACGCCGAGCGAGCCTGCCCGAGAGCTGATGGGAGTTCTGCTGCCGGATCTGGGCATACCCCTCAGCCGCACCCTGGCCGACTGCGATGTACCCATCACCTGCCTGGCAACACGCGACATCAACTATCAGCAGGTCATCGATGCCGTGCGTGAGCGGGCACCGCGCCTGGTGATCTTCTCAGGGTATGGCGGGCAGATCGTCAAACCGCCCCTGATCGAACTGGGCATCCCGCTGCTGCACGTGCACAGCGGCTGGCTGCCCGACTACCGTGGCAGCACGACCGTCTACTACAGCCTGCTGGAAGAAGGTGTCTGCGCCGCCAGCGCCATTCTGCTCGATACCCAAATCGACACCGGCCCGGTACTGGCTCGCAAACGCTACCCGGCACCGCCGCTGGGCACCGACATCGACCGCCGCTACGACACGGCGATCCGCGCCGACCTGCTGCTGGAGGTGCTGCGCCGCTATCAGGCCAGCGGCGAACTGGACGTGGTGTTGCAGCAGGAAGCCGAACAGGGCAACACCTACTACGTCATTCACCCGGTGCTCAAGCACCTGGCGCTGCTCAGCCTGCCCGGCGCGGCAGACTGAACGCGTAGTCGTTCAGGCGTGTAGCGCCTCTGGGGTGAACAGTCGGTGATAGAGCGCCAGGTCATCGGCAGCGTCCACCTCCCCCCAGGGGCCTTGTACCGGTGACACAGCGATTGGCAGGCCGGCCTGCAGCATCAAGCGCAGCAGGCTGGTCATGTCCAAACGGTCTATCGCCTCGTCGCCTCGCTGCAGCAACAACTCGCGCACCTGTGCCCAGCCGGACGGGGTGAACTTGAGCAGGCCCATGTACTGTCCCTCGATCTCAGCGACACTCTGACAACGCTCGCCAATGGTTGCCAGATTACCGCTGGCATCCAGACGGAAACTCTCGGCATCGGCCAGCGGGTCGGCGAAACGTTGTGACCACAGCGCATGCCAGTGCGGGTCATAGGCAATCGCCAGGTCGGCCTCGACCCGGCTCAGGGTCGCCACGGTGGCGGCACTGTAGAAGATGTCGCTATAGCTGACGATGCAGGCCTCCGCTGACAGCCAGGCATCTGCGGCCAGCAGGGTGCGCACCATGTTGCTCTGTTGCCAACGGGGGTTTTCGAAGTAGGTCAGCGGCTCGTCAAAGCACTCGCCGCGATACCCCCGCACCAGGGCCAGGCGCTCGATACCGGCTCCACGCAGCGCCTGCAGTTGCCAGTCCAGCAGACGACGACCGTGCAGGCGAGCGAAGCACTTGGGCTGTTCGGCGGTCAGCTCGCCCATGCGGCTGCCGCGCCCGGCAGCGAGGATGATGGCACGTGTCATGGAAAGCTCATTCCTTGTTCAGACAGCGATTCAGGAGCAGGCCGTCCAGCTCGGCGAAGGGCGCTTCCCGCTCGGGGTGCCACATCACGCCCAGCAGCGGCAGCTGCGGATGAAAGAAGGCCTCGATCACGCCATCTTCACTGCGTGCCAGGACTTCAAGGGGCGCCGCCAGCGAACGACACCCCCATTGGTGGTAGCTGTTGACCTCGGTCTCACGTCCGTCGATCAGCAGACGGTGACGCGTACCGACATGCCCGCCCACCCGTTCCAGGCGATTGCCGAAGGCATCGAGCAGCAGTTGCGCACCACGGCACAGGGCAAACAGCGGCACCTGCTCGGCCATGGCCCGCGCCAGCAGCGCGCGTTCGACAGCATCACGTTCCGGGGCATCGCCGCCGTACTCGGCCAGGTCATTGCCGCCGCTGAGCACCACGGCGGCGGGCTTCAGTTGCGTCCACAGGGCGTCCAGGCGCTTGGCCCGATTGGGCACCGGCACCGGCAACAACCCGTGGCTCGCCAGCCAGTCCGCCAGGCGCTGATCCAGTGCATCGCGGCGCTCGCCGCGGTCAGCCAGCACATCGACGCGCTGACTGACCAGCACCACCCTCACCGCAACACCTCGACGCGTCGGTTAGCGCAGTCGATGTTGAGCATCTGCGCGGCAGCCCACTTGCGATAAAGCACCTCTCCTGCACCGATCACGGCAGGCAGGCCAAGTTCGTTGGCGCGGATGGCCATGTGCGAGTTGGTACCGCCATAGGCGGTGATGAAGCCAGCGATGCGGTGAGAGAAGATCCAGTCGAACCCAGGGTCGGCGCTGGGAATCATGACGATGGCCCCGTGCAACTGGTCGCGCTGGTGGTAGTCCATCACCGCGCCAGTCACCTGGCGCTGGGTGATGAAATTCGGCTCGGCCTGCGGTAGGTGAAAACAGAAGGCGTCTTCGGCGCGGGTGATCAGCGGCGGCAAGACGATCTGGCAGGTTTCGCCGTAGCGCCGGCGCCCTTCCTCGATGCTGGCAGCGATCAGTTCCCGGGGATCGGCGCTGGCAGCATGCAGCTCCTTGATCAACTGGATGTTGGCGTAGGACATGTCCTCGGCGCTGAAGCCCAGGTCATGGCCCAATTCACGAAACAGCGACAGCGCATCGGACAGATTGCGCGTGAACACAAACTTGGCGTACTCGCGCAATTCGATGCCGGCCTGGAGGAAATCGAACAATCCCACCACGTCATGGGACAACCCGTGCTCGCTGAGCAGGCGGCTGATCTCGCGCATCTGCGCCAGCGACAGGGCGAAACGGGCACTGTCGTGGCGCGCCTCGACCGCCAGATTGTGCCAGTCGAAATACAGATCGGGCGCCTCGTCGTAGCGCGGCGAAAGGATGTCGTAAGTGCCTGGCCGCAGGTGGCCGTAGCGCGCCAGGAAGGTGGTGCGATCCAGCTGCGCCAGATCCTGAGTCATCTGCCCGCTGACCGTGGATAGACCGTTGAGAAACGCGTCGTACTCGCTCTGGTCGAGCACGCCCACGGTGACCAGCGAACGCAGCAATTGCACGGCGATGAAGCCGGCCCGCGCCAGCCCGGCGAACGGCAGCGTACCGTAACGACGGCAGTCTTCCAGCAGCCAGTAGATGCGCGTCACCGGATCGGTATCGGCACCGAGGATCTCGTCGCGTCTGGCCAACAGCACGTCGAGCTTCTGTCGGTCAGTGCGCCACAGGCCGGTTTCGTTGTGGACGATACGGTTGGTCAGCTCGCGCAGGCTGTCGGCCAGGCGCCGGCACTCGGCCTCGGTGAACCCCGCATCCTGCAGGGCCTGCAGGCGTTGCGGCAGATCAAGCGTGTAGCAGGAGAAGACGATCTCGAACTCGACCTTGTCATGCAGATTGGGCGCGGCCAACAGGCGCTCGATGTAGTAATTGACCAGTTTGTCAGCCAGGGCACCGTCGATGTCGCGCGGGATGAAGGAGTTGAAGCTGACACGCACATCGATGTAGGGCAGTCCGTGAAAATGCAGCATCAGCGGGAAGCTGCGCAGGTTGCGGTAGCCGTAGTTGTTGCGCTGGTAGGCCCAGATCATGTCGGTCACCAGCTCACGGTACAGCGACAGCGCCAGCGGCCGTGGTCGCACACCGATGATCTCGGCTGGATTCCAGTCCGGCATCACCCCGAACACGGTGCGCTCGCCATGCAGGAAGGGTTGCGGGCGAATGCCCTGAGCAATGCGATCGTGAATCAGGCGAACCAGCTTGCCATGCGCCTGGACATCGGCCGGTTCGGCGCCGAGCACCAGCGGTCGTACCTGCAGCAGGTACAGCCGTGCCTGCGCGTCCACGGCGAATTCGATATCGATGGCCTGGCGCCCGAACAACGCCTGCAACTCGCGCAGAAGCGCCACCACTGGGGCCAGCGTGGCCGGCAATTCACCGGCCGCATGATGGGCATAGAAAGTACGCAGCTCGTTGGAGCGCCCGGAGGTCACGGCATCGGTGCGTCCGCTACTCTCGTCGTAGTTGATCACGAAGTACGGCGCCAGCGTGGCCGGGTCGATGCCAAACCCAACCCCGGCCATGCGCACGTCGCCGACCATGGGCTGGACGAAGACCTGATCGTGCGCACTGGCGCCCTGCCCGCCCATCGACTCGAGCACCTGCTCGATGGCGGCCGACAAGCCGTAGGTGTCGACGTTGAGGCAGGAGTCGAACGCCCCGGCGGCCGACGACTGCTCACCATCCTCACGGCTACTGCTGCTGCGCACGGCCATGCTGGCCCAGCCCTTGGCGCGTACCTCGGCCAGACAGGCTTCAGCGCTCTCGCGCCACTGCGCGACGCTGAAGATCACCTGCGGCAATACGCAGGCACTGTGCAGGCGACCGTCGAGCAGCGCGAGCGAACCCGCCTTGGTGGAAAAAGCCAGAATCTGTTCGGTCATGCCGCTGCCATATCCCTGATGAGTAGAACGTACCCTGCCGCCAATGCGAGCGGCCAGGCGACTGCGGCTCAACGCAGCTGGTTGAACAGGTTCAGCCCGGCGATCTTCACGTAGCTCTGCTGCGCCGCTTCGAGAATGATGGTCTGGAACGACAGGCGCGACAATGCCTCGGCGTAATCCAGCTCGCGCAACTCGGCCTGCACCGACTTGTTCACCAGGGTCACGTCCTCGTTGTCGACGCTAGTGGTGTCGATCATGTTGAGGCGCGCGCCGATCTCGGTCTGCACTTCCAGCACGTTGCCCATGCCGTTGTCGAGGTTCTTCAGGGCGATGGCAACCTCATCGCGGATGGCCAGGTTGCCGGCCGGCGAGGTCGGTGAGGACTCCAGCGCCTGACGCAGACGGGAGATGGTGTTGAGGATGCTGCGCTGCTCCTGAAACTGCGGCTGCACGCCGAACTCGTCTCCGCCTGCCGCGGCTGCCGGGCCGGACATCGTGAACTCCGCACCATAGACCGTGAAGGTGGCAGGATACGGAGCCGTAACGGTTCCGGTGGTCAGCACCGGACTGCTGGGGCCGACCGGCTGGGCATACACCTCGTAGTTGGTGTCATCGGTGAAACGCAGCACCACGCCAGAGGTGGGGAACTGGCTGTCGAAAACGGCCTGGTTGACGATGTTGCCCCCAGCCACCACGGCGGCCGAACCGTTGGTAGAGGCACGGGTCACCGCGAACTCGGTCGGCGCGGACTGCAGCGTGAAACTATGGGTGCCGATACCGGGCGAACCGGCGGTGGCAGGCGGCTGGATGTCGGCCAGCAGGTTGTCCAGATCCAGCACGTTGTCGCCCTCTTTCAAGACGACATCGAGTTGAAAACGCATACCACGGAAGTTGATGACGTTGCCGCCATTGACCAGCGGATCGATCTTGCCGCCACCCGGAATCTCCGAGGTGACATCCGCACCGCTGGCATCGTAGATACGGAACTCGGTGCCACTGACGAAGGCCAGCGAATAGGGCTCGCCGTTGCGGAAATCAGCGTTGAACGCGCGGTTGTCCTCGACCAGACCAGGCGAGATGAATACCCGCTGCTCGTCGGTGGGCACGGCGGGAATGGTGGTTGCCGGCAAGGGCGGCGACGGCAGTGCCGGGTTATTGACTCCATTGCCGTTAGCCACACGATTGGCGTTGGTGACATCCTCGAACAGGCGCTTGCCGTTGTCGTTGATCGCCACATTGGTCGAACTGGCCACCTGCAGCGTCCGCTGCCCTTCGTCACCGAAGTACGAGTAGGTGCCATCCGGGTTACGCACGAACGGCTCGTTCTTGCCCAGGAAACCGGAGAACAGGTACTCGCCACGGGCGTTGCGGCTGTTCATCAGGTTGAGCAGCTCGGCCTCGCGCTCGGAAAGCTCCTTGGCGATCGAGTTGCGGTCTTCCGCCGACAGAGAACCACCACCGGCGCGTACTGCCAGCTCGCGCACACGCTGCAGCACGGTATTGACCGAATTAAGCGTGGTCTCTTCCTGCGTCAGACTGTTCTTCGCAGCAGTCAGGTTGTCGCTGTACTGCTTGAGCACCGCCTGTTGTTGCTCGAGCTGCAGCAGGCGCACCGAAGCCACCGGATCATCCGCCGGGGTCAGGATACGGTTGCCGCTGCTGATTTGCTCCTGGGTGCGAATCAGATTCGAATAATTGCGCCCCAGACCGGAAACGCCGTTATTGAATGCCTGAATGGATGAGATGCGCATAACCATGGGGCTTGCCTCTTGCAACGCCTGTCATCTGTACAGGCCGCGCTTTCCCGAACTGGGGAAAGCGACTATCAGAATGTATTGATCAGAGTATCGAACAGGTTACGCGCAACTTGAATGATCTGCGCAGATGCCTGGTAGTACTGCTCGAACTGGATCAGTTTCGCCGCTTCTTCATCGAGGTTGACCCCGGAAACCGAGTCACGGTTATCGGTGGCCTGCTTGAGAATCGCACCGGTCGCCTCGCCATCTACACGCGCCTGACTGGTGAGCGTACCGACGCGTTCCACCAGATCGCCGTATGAGTCGGAAAAGCTCGAACCCGTGGTGTCGGGCGCCGCTGGGTTGATCCCGATCACGGCTTTGTTCTGCAGGTTGACCAGATTCAGCGCGTTGCGGTTATCCGAGACGCCATTGGTATTGAACGATACCGAGAAGTTGTCGCCGGCCGACGGTCGACCGCTGATGGTCACCTGGTAGTCGAACGCAGCGGGAACCGCAGGTGGGTTGGCTGGCACGCTGATGGTCAGCGCGTTGTCCTGCCCCGGGACGATGCTACCGGTGTCGATCACGTTGCCGTTGATGTCGACCACGTCATAGCTCTGCGTCGCACCGCCGCCGGCGCCCATCACGATGCGCAGCGGCGGCGCATTGCGCAGGCTGGTCTCCAGATCCGCCTGTGCGGCCGGATCGTAGATGTTGATTTCGGTCAGCAGCTTCGGCTGGGTGATCTTGCCGGTGCCGATGTTGGCCGGGCTGGTTTCAGCCTTGAGCGGCGCAGCGAAGGCCAGCTCCTCGGGGTTCTTCATGTCCGCACGAACATCACGACCGGCGTTACGGGTCGGCATCACCAGGAAGCGATCACCGGCCGCGAAGGTGCCACCGGCCACGCCGAGGGAGAAGCCGTCCACTTCGGGCGCAGGCACCGTGGTGATGTCGAAGGTCGCCGGGGTCGGCGGAAACAGCGTGCCATCGGACGTCCGCCGAATCACGTATTCAGTGGCGCTGGTGAACTGCACCTCGTAATCGCTGGTGGTCAAGCGCGAGGTGTCGGTGAGCGTGACGTTGAGGTTGGCGTTCGGATCGCTGTTGCCGACCCGCGCCAGGCTGCGCTGACTGAGCAGAGCAGGGTCATTGATCGAACGGAACAGCTCGTTGCCGAACTGACCATTGAGGTCCAGGCCCTGCCCCAGTTGCCGATTGATCTGGTCGGCGACCGACAGTGCCAGGCGCCCCACGGCATTGAGCGACGTATCCAGCACGTCCTCACGGTAGCGCAGCAGGCCGCCCATCTCTCCGCCGGTGATCAGCGAGGTGACGTTCTGCCGTGAGTTGCCGCTGACGAACTGCACCTCGTGGCGCAACGGATCGGCCTGCCCCGGCACCACTTCAAGCCGGGCGGCCTGCTTGCCGACGACCAGGGGCTGACCGGAGCCGATGAACAGGTTGTAGCTGCTGTCGTCCTGCGGCACCACGGTCACACCGACGAACTCGGAAAGCTTGCGCACTGCCTCTTCGCGGGCATCGAGCAGATCGTTCGGCGCCTGCCCATTGGAAGCGGCCACGGCGATCGCATCGTTGTAACCGGCGATCGCGGTGGCCAGCTGATTGACCTGATCGGTAACCGCCGACAGCTGCTTGTTGATGAATGCGTTCTGTTCGTTCAGGCGGTCGTAGACGGTATTGAAACGCTTGGCCAACCCCTCCGCTTCCGACAGCGCCAACTGCCGCGCAGGTACGTTGGCCGGGTCTTCGGCCGCGGTCTGCAGGGCCGAGAACAGCTTCTGCAATCCTGGCGTGATGCCGGTGTTACTCCCGGCAAGCAGGGAGTCGAGCTGGTTGATCTGGCTCAGATACGCCTTGGTGTCGCTGTTCAGCGCGGTGCTGCTACGTACCTGGGTATTGAGAAACTCGTTGTAGATACGCCGAACGTCGGTCAGGGTCGTCCCCGAACCGATATAGCCTGCGCCACTGAACTGCGGCGTACGCGTGGCCTGGATCGTCTCCTGGCGAGAGAAACCGGGCGTGTTGACGTTGACGATGTTGTGACCGGTGACCGCCAGGGAGGTCTTGTTCGCCGACAGGCCCGAGAGGCCTATGTTCAATAGATCAGCCATGGTTCAGCCTCAACTCCTTGTCGTGCCGCTGTCAGCAGCAGCCACGGCCTGATAGGTCTGCATCTTGCGAGCGATCTGCGAGATCTTGCGCGCGTAGTTCGGGTCGGTGGCGTAACCGGCCTGCTGCAGCTCTTTGACGAAACGCTCCGGGTTCTCGGTGGCGTTCAGCGCTTTTTCGTAACGACCATTGCCCTGCAAGAAGCTCACGTAATCATCGAAGCTATGGGCATAGGACTCGTAAGTACGGAAACTGGCGGCTTCCTTGACGGCCTTGCCACCCTTGTATTCGGTGGTGAGGACTCGTGCCGAGTCGCCTTCCCAACCACCATGAGCCTTGATGCCGAACAGGTTGTGGCTGCTGTCGCCATCGCTGGTGCGGATGATCGACTTGCCCCAGCCCGTTTCCAGAGCGGCCTGTGCCACCAGATAGCGCGGGTCGACACCGATCTTCTCAGCCGCTGCTTCAGCCATCGGCAGCATGGTGGCGACGAACTCCTGCGGCGAACTGAACGCCGCCTTGCCCGGCGCCAGCGGAGGCTGAGCGATACGCCGCCCGGTCAGGGCATCACTGTTGCCCAGGCTCAGGCTCTTGCCCTGCGGAGCAGGTGTTGCCTGCGCTGGAATCCAGTCGCTGCCGCTCAGGGTCTTGCCATCGCCCTCTGCGGCCGAAGGCACGATGCCAGCCAACAGACGATCCGCCAGCTTGCCCGGCACAGCCAGGCGGCGACGGTTGAGCAAGGCAACATCGTCACGGAAACCTTCACTGCTGGCGGCTTTGTCAGCATTCGCTTCACTCTGCGCCGCAGCGGGCTGCTCGATCTGCGCGAACGGATTGGGCCGGCTGGACGCCTGCTTGATCTTCGACATCTGCCGCACCAGCACGTCAGCCAGACCAATACCACGGCCCTCCTTGGAGAGGGTCACGGCCAACTGCTGGTCATGCATGTCCTGGTAGGTCTTGCTCTCGTTGCTGTTCATGAAGTTGCCTTCGCCAAACGCGGCGTTGGCCGAGCGCATGGCCTTGAGCATTTCATTCATGAACAGCGATTCGAATTCCTGAGCGACCTTGCGGATGTTCTGCTCGGTGTCGCCGCCCACCTTGAACTGGTTAAGACGGTTCAGGTCGGTGAAAGCGCCGCTATCGACGGGGCTTTTACTGTTGCCGAGCAGACCGGCTGAGAGTCGAGAATCCATATCAGCAATCCTCCTCAGATCACGATCAGGTCGGCCTGAAGGGCGCCGGCTTGCTTGAGCGCCTCCAGGATGGCCATGAGGTCAGAAGGTGAAGCGCCGACCTGGTTAACCGCGCGCACGATCTCGTCGAGGCTGGTGCCGGGGCCGAACTTGAACATCGGTTTCTTTTCTTCCTCCGCGCCAACGCGCGAGCGCGGCACTACGGCAGTCTGGCCACCGGATAGCGCCTCAGGCTGGCTGACGATGGGGTCTTCGGTAATGGTCACGGTCAGGCTGCCGTGAGTCACGGCGGCTGGCTGCACCTTGACGTCCTGGCCGATGACGATGGTGCCGGTACGCGAGTTGATGATGACCTTGGCCACCGCCTTGCCGGACTCCACCTGAAGGTTCTCCAGAATCGACAGGTAGTCGACGCGCTGGTTGGGATCGAGCGGCGCACTGACGCGAATCGAACCGCCATCAATGGCCTGGGCGACGCCAGGGCCAAGCAGGTCATTGATCTGGTCGACGATGTTCTTCGCCGTGGTGAAATCGGGACGGTTGAGGTTCAGAGTCAGGTAGTTGCCCTGATCGAAACCGCTCGGCACCGGGCGCTCCACGGTGGCGCCACCGGGAATACGCCCGGCAGACGGCACGTTGACGGTGATGCGCGAGCCATCGGCGCCACTGGCGTCGAAACCACCGACCACCAGATTGCCCTGGGCGATGGCGTAGACGTTGCCGTCGATACCCTTGAGCGGCGTCATCAGCAAGCTGCCACCACGCAGGCTCTTGGCGTTACCGATGGAGGAAATGGTGATGTCGATGGTCTGACCCGGCTTGGCGAACGCCGGCAGGTCGGCATGCACCGACACCGCCGCGACGTTCTTCAACTGAACGTTGCCGCCTGGCGGCACCTTGATGCCGAACTGCGCCAGCATGTTGTTGAAGGTCTGTACGGTGAACGGGGTCTGGGTGGTCTGGTCGCCACTGCCGTTGAGGCCGACCACCAGGCCGTAACCGATCAACTGGTTGCTGCGCACACCCTGGATCGAGGCCAGATCCTTCAGACGTTCGGCCTGAGTCGGCAGGCTCAACAGCATGCACGCGAGCATGGTCGCCAGCAGCAGCCAGTCATTGGCGCCACGACGACGGTAGCCGCGATGCGCGACCGCGAACTGGCGACGGCACGCGCCGACCTGGGCCGACTCACGACCATGAGCGCGCGCACCTCGCTTGGTAGACGAGGTCACTGCGAAGGCCTTGCGCGCCGAGCCGCTGGCCGTCACTCGCGCGTACCAGTGGGTCAGGTGCTCGAGTAGTACGGACGGAGAATGAGTCAGCCAGGTTTTCATCGAGAGCACTCCGCGATCAGAACGGCCACAGCGGGCTCATGAAGAAACGGCTCATCCAGCCAGGCTGGCTGGCGTCGGCGAAGGCGCCAGTACCGGAATAGGTGATGCGCGCATCGGCCACGCGAGTGGAAGACACGGTGTTGTCGGTGGAGATGTCGTCGGCACGCACCAGCCCGGAAATACGCATCAGCTCATCGCCGGTATTGAGGGTCATCCACTTCTCGCCACGCACCGCCAGAATGCCGTTGGGCAGTACTTCGGCGACGGTCACGGTGACCGAGCCAGACAAGCTGTTGCTCTGCCCCGCCTGACCGGAACCGGTGTTGGCGCGCTGGGAATTCCAGCTCGCCTCCAGACTCAGGTTGTCGTTGGTCATACCCAGAGCGCTGAGGCTGCGCAGCGGGTTGTCCGGGGCAACGGTCATGCCGAACAGATTGGGCACGCCCAAGGTTCCGCTGCCGTCTTTCTTCAACGCACTGTTGGCGTTCTTGCTGGCCTGGGTGCGTTCGTTCAGCGTGATGGTGATGATGTCACCCACGCGAAATGCCTTGCGGTCGTCATACAGACCGTTCTCGAAACCGGCCTGATAGATCGAGCCGTTGTTCTGCGCAGCCGGCAACGGCGTACGCGGCAACACCGGCGCGTAATAGGGATCATCCGGCTTGGCTGTTGGCGCTACGCAGCCGCTGCTCAGCAACAGGCCAGCCAACAGGGGGAAACAGAGCATTTGCCGGTTCATAACCACTACCTCGCGGCGTTCAAAACAGTGTCAAAGAATCAGAGGTTCTGCGTTACGAAGGACAGCATCTGATCAGCGGTGGAAATCACCTTGGAGTTCATCTCGTAAGCGCGCTGGGTGGTGATCATGTTCACCAGTTCCTCCACCACGCTGACGTTGGAGTTCTCCAGGGTGTTCTGCAGTGTGGTACCCAGACCATTGAGCCCTGGGTTACCGACTTGCGGCGCGCCACTGGCGCCGGTCTCCAGGAACAGGTTGTTGCCGATGGCTTCGAGACCCGCCGGGTTGACGAAGTCAGCCAACTGGATGTTGCCAATGATCTGCGGCTGCGCGTTGCCGGCAGTCGTTACCGAGACGGTGCCGTCTTCACCGACAGTGAAGGTGCGCACCTCGGCCGGCAGAACGATGGCCGGCTCCAGGGCAAAGCCCTGGGAGGTGACAATCTGCCCGTCGGAGCTCAGGTGAAAGCTGCCATCGCGGGTGTAGGAAACAGTGCCATCGGGCTGCAGGATCTGGAAGAAGCCGCGGCCGTTGACGGCCAGATCCAGCGGCTGCTCGGTGGTTTGCAGGCTGCCTGCGGTGAAGATCTTCTGCGTTCCGACCACACGCACACCGGTACCGAGCTGCAGGCCGGACGGCAGTTGGCTGTCCTGGCTCGACTGGCCACCAGGCTGACGGCGGATCTGGTACAGCAGATCCTCGAACTCGGCACGGTCGCGTTTGAAGCCGGTGGTGGCGACGTTAGCCAGGTTGTTGGAAATGGTGGTCAGGTTCATGTCCTGAGCGGACAAACCGGTCTTGCTGACCCACAGTGCCGGAAGCATATCGTTTCTCCTCGGGCGCCGGTTTTACGGCGCCACGTGCTGGTAATTAGCTAATCTGCAAAACCCGCGCCATGGCCGACGAGTTGTCCTCGG